>NZ_JAIQXU010000008.1 GCF_020166395.1 Deinococcus betulae
CTATGACGCCAAACGGGGGCTGATCTTCACCGGCAGTGCCCGCACCGGCGACATCTATGCCATTAATGCCAGCACGGGCGCTGTCAGTCTCTTCTCGAAGGGGGGCGGTCAGGGACGCGGCAGTGCGCTCGGCCTGGAACTGGATGCCCAGGGCCGACTGTGGATTGCGGGCGGCACGACCGGCGTCGTCAGTGTTCTCAGCCGTGACGGCGCCCCGGTGGCCAGCATCGCCACGCCGCCTGACCCCAACGCCTACCTGAATGACCTGGCCGCAGGGCCCGACGGCGCGGTGTATGTCACCGATTCCGGGCGGCCCGTGCTGTGGCGCGTCACCGCAGCGGGGGCGACTCCCTGGCTGGACCTGAATACCACGCCCATCCGGTATAGCAAGGGCATCAACCTGAACGGCATCGTGGCGACCCCAGATGGCCGCGCGCTGCTGGCGGTTCAGCTGAACACCGGTGATCTGTGGCGCATTGACTTGAAGACCAAGACCGTTCGCAAGGTGATGGGTGGCCTGAACAACGGTGACGGGCTGCTGCTGGACGGCCGCACGCTGTATGTGGCGCGCAATATGGACCAGGTGGTGAGCAAGGTGATGCTGAGCGCCGATTACACCTCCGGCACCCTGATGGTGGATGAGCCGCTGGCCGGCCTGCGCTTTCCCACGACCCTGGCGGCAGTGGGCACGGACGCCGTGGTGGCTCAGGGCCAGCTGGACAAGTTGCAGGGCGGCACGCCAGAAACGCCCTTCAAGCTCACCCGCTTCAAGAAATTCTGACGATGGTCTTCCGTAGGCCTGGGAATGGGCAAGCGTTCCGACCAGGTCTGCGGAGGGTGTTAGCGAGTCTTAGCCCCTCTTTCTCCTGACCAGCCCTTCGATTTCAGCGCCCAGAGCCATCTGACGGCTCTGGGCTTTGTTCTGACAGTTTTCTTTCAATGTCTTCAACGTGTTTGCTGCTGTATGAGTCAGAACCACGCTCAAGGCTGACCAATTCGGGCCACGTCCAGCAGGGCCTGAGGCTCCTGCGTAGTTTTTTGTCAGAAAGCTGTGACAATTGGTTGGAGGAGGCCAGACTATCTGTCTCTGGCGCTGCCGGGCCCTCTTTTGGCGGATGCCTGCGGCGCAGTGGGCGCTACACTGGGCGCGATATGTCGTCCGAGGCTGCACAACTCGCTGTCCGTACCCTTCAGAAGGCGAGAAACGCGGCCCGCAGCGCCCTGGTGTGGGGGTACGAACAGCGCCTGGGCCGCGACGTGCAGGCCCACGGCCGCCTGCCCCGCCACCTGGGGCTGATTCTGGACGGCAACCGCCGCTTTGCCCGCGCCAGTGGCCTTCAGCGGGAAGTGGGCCATTCATTTGGCGCCGACAAGGCGCACGAGGTCTTGCAGTGGTGCCTGGAACTGGGCATTCCGGCGGCGACCATCTGGGTGCTGTCTACCGACAACACCAGCCGTGACCCCAACGAGCTGGCGCATATCCTGTCGCTGCTGGAGCGAGAGGCGCGCAACCTGGCCACCGACCCCCGCATTCATGCCAACCGGGTGCGGGTGCGCGCCATTGGGCAGCACGAGGGTTTTCCGCCGCAGGTGCTGGCCGCGCTGCAAGACCTAGAAGCGAAGACAGCCGACTACGACGGCATGCGCCTGAATATCGCCGTGGGCTACGGAGGCCGTGAAGAAATCGTGGACGCCGTCAAAATCCATCTGCACCGCCAGGCCCAGGCAGGGCTGAGTCTGGACGAGGTGGCGCGCACCTTGCAGCCCAGCGACATCAGCGCCCATCTGTACGCCGCCGATGTCCCCGACCCTGACTTTATTATCCGCACGAGCGGCGAGATCCGCCTGTCTGGGTTCATGCTGTGGCAGAGCGTGTATTCCGAGTATTACTTCTGTGATGTCTACTGGCCTGGCTTTCGGCGCGTGGATTTTCTGCGTGCTCTACGAGAATTTCAGGGTCGTGAGCGCCGCTTCGGCCGCTGAGCATCAGCTTTGAAGAGGCGCGGCAAAGAGTCGCGGAGAATCTTCGTTCGGTCAGTGCCTGAAGCTAGAGAAACCTAAATTTGCCCGTCTGATGCAGCCCTGGTATGACCTACCTTCCCGGCGATTCCATGCTGGCCGATCAGAAAGCAGAAGCACTTGACGTGCCGTCCTCACGCCAGCGTCTTTACGACGGCTGGGCGGTAGGTCTGCTGAGAGTCTGGCCTGAAATTGGCCTCGCTGCTTGCTGACTTACAAAGCCTGCCTTCTAGCTGCTTCGGTCAGTTGAAGGCTGCATGAGGGCCAGGGCGCTCTTAAGGCCTTCTCCCTCCAAAGACGCCCCCAACGGGGGAAATAAAAGACACAAAAAGCCTGAAATGGGCGTCTTTTTCAAGCGTTTCAGGCTGAGATTCTAGGACTCTGGAGCATTTCCTACAGTTGACCCTTGGTCATCTTAATCTTACAAATTATCTGTAAGCAGGGCGTAAGAGGACCAAATTTACGCTCCTTGACAGTTGCGGCGGTCATCACCGCGCACTCCCGGCCCTCAGAATTAACCGCCCGTTTATGAAGGAGACTGAGATGAAACGCCCCTTGCTCACTGCGCTGGTTCTGGTGGCCGCTGGCGTTGCTGCCGCGCAGACCGCGCAAACCGTGTCGCCCGTGACCCTGAGCCTCACCATGAGTCTGGTGCGGAACGTCACGGTTGGTGGCAAGGTCACCGAGCAGCTGACCCCCAACCCCGGCAATGTGTTGCCCGGCGCCGTGCTGAGCCAGGTCGTGACCGCGCGCAACACCACCACCAAGTCCATTGTTAACCTGCCCATCACGCTGCCCGTTCCCAAGAACACGGTGTATCTGGCACCCGAGCAGGGCCTCGACGCCACCCGCGCCGAATACTCCATTGACGGCGGAAAGACCTTTGCGGCCGCGCCCCTGAAAAAGACTGTGACCGTCACGCAAAACGGCAAGACGGTCCAGAAAGAAGTTGAAGTGAAGCCCAGCGAATACACCACCGTTCGCTGGATGGTTCGTGAACTCCCTGCTAACCAGACGCTGAAGCTCGGCTACCGCGTTCAGGTCAAGTAACCCCCATGTTCCGGAGGAACCCCATGAAGAAAAGCACTGCCCTCTTTGCTGTAATGGCCGCTCTCTCGGTCGGCACCGCCAGCGCCGCTGGCACCATCGCCGGCACCACCATTCAGAACACCGCCAGCGCCAGCTTCCAGGACCCGGCGAACACCGCTAACACCATCAGCAGCACCTCCAACACAGTGAACACCGTCGTGCTGCCCAAGCCCGGCTTTGACATCGTGTTCACGGGTGGCACCGCTGACGGCGGCACCCAAAACGACATCACCACCACTACCGTGCAGGTGACGGGCGCCGTGCCTGGCCAGCGCGTGGTGACCAGTTACTCTGTGGTCAACAACGGCAACGTGGCCCTGACCGTGGCTCTCACCGCCGACGCCACCGGAGCCAACGCCGGTCAGACGGTGCAGTACTTCCTGGATGCCAACGGCGACGGCGTGGCCGACAACGCCACCCCGCTGACCTCGGTGACCCTGAACCCCGACGACCCCGCCACCACCGGCACGGACGAAGGCATCGTGAAGATCGTTCAGGTGGTCACCCTGCCCACCGACCCCGCGCAGATCAACGTGAACAGCATCTTCGGTGCCTCGCCCGAGGGCGTTGTGACCGGCACCCAGGGCGCCGACCCGCTGGTCACCCCCGGCAACGGCTACGCAAACGGCAGCGCCAACTACGAAGACGGCAAGGCCGTGGACACCGACCGCCAGTTCGTCCGCATTCGCGTGTTTGCGCCGAACCTGGACAACCTGCCCAACTCTGGGCCCTCGAACCCCGTGGATTCGGCGGGCACCCCGATTACCGACCCCACCAAAGTGCCGCCCATCACCAACGTGGACGTGCCCACCGAGACCACTGGCAAGACCGGCGATAACACCCCAGTCGTGACCACCCCCGGCTACCGCAACCCCACCACGCCGGCAGGCGACCCCACTATCGGCGGCACACCCATCACCCCCAATGTGGCCGGCGACGCCCAGATTGCCTACCCCACCGCCGACACCAACAACACCCCCGACGTGGTGACCTTTACCAACAACCTGGTCAACCGCAGCGGCGCCACCGACACCGTGCAGCTGTTCCCGGCACTGGCCAACGGCACGGTAGACCCGGCCTACACCTTTAACGCCGCCACTGGTGTCTTTACCAACACCACCACTGGCGTGAGCATCCGCTTCCTGGACCCCATCACGGGCGCGCCCATCGCGGTATCCACCGATCCCAACAACCCCACGGTGGCGCAGTACCCCACGGTCTCGATCCCTACTGGCAAGACGGCCGTGTACCGCACCGAAGTGACCTTCCCCGACCCCGACGACAGCAACCCTGTGGCAGCCGTCACGGTCCTGGTAGGCGCCGACTCGCTCAAAGACGCCGACCTGACTTCCAACAGCACTACCACTGACATCATCCTGCCGCCCGCCATGCAGTTTGGTGACGCGACGGCGGCCCTGGGCACCGTGCCGACCCCCACCCCGGTGCAGACCGTCAACCCCAACGGCGCGACGGGCGGCGTCAGCAGCCCGGACGGCGGCGGCGCAGCCGGCGACCGCACGGCCGTGTTCTCGATGGACGTGGTGAACAACGGGCAGTACAACGACAGCTACACCCTGGTGGGCAGCGTGACCCTGACCGACGCCACCACGAGCGCCACCACGGTCGTGCCGGTGCGCTACTACGCCCCTGACGGCACCATCCTGCCCCGCGTCAGCAACGACCCGAACAGCGCGGACTACAACAAGTTCATTACCCCCGTGCTGGCCCCCGGCACCGAGTACAAGCCTTACGCGGTCATTCAGACCCTGGCCAACACGGCCACGGGTGACTACCTGGTGTCGCAGACGGCCACGGCCAACTACAGCACCATCGTCCTGACCGACAACAATGACATTGTGCGCGTCTCGGCCAACGGCAGCGTGAACGTGGCCAAGTTCGTGGCCAAGGCCGGTGTGGCGGCCGCCACCAACCCCGCCAACGGCATTGACAACCCCGCTGGTTACACCGCCACGGGGGCCAACGGCGCCCAGCCCGGCGCGAACATCAGCTACCGCATCATCGGCAAGAACACCTACAACAGCGCTGTGACCGGCTTCTTCCTGCGTGACACCGTGCCGGCCAACACCACCTTTGCCAGCGTGGCCCTGAACCCCGTGCCCACCCGCACGATCTACCGCGTCAACGGCGGCGCCTGGAGCGTCACCGCCCCCGCCGCAGGCTTGGCGGCTGGCACCGTGATCGACGTCGCCCTGGACGCCGACGCCAACAACCAGCCCGATAGCCTGGCCGCCGGCGCCAGCCTGAGTGCCGACTTCGTGGTGACGGTTAAGTAAGCCCCTTTCTGCGCCCCGGCGTGGCCTGCGCCGCGCCGGGGCTTTTCCGTTGCTCGCCTTCCTGCTCCCTTTTTTCTGTCACAGCCCCGTCAGAACACCAGACCTATTTTTTGACCAGGCACGTTTTTGTGCGCCCCCCGATTCCCCCTGCACCCCCTCTAAGGAGACCCCCTCTTGAAGCGCTCCCCCTTTCTGTCTGCCACGCTGGCCTTGACTGGACTTCTCAGCGCCGCCGCGCCGGCCCTGGCCGCCACCCCAGCCGGCACCGAAATCGTGAACCAGGCGACGGCCGAATATGTGCCGCCCGTACCGGACGACCGTGGCCTGGCCACCTCAAACGTGGTGCGCACTGTGGTGCAGGCGGTGTGCTCGGTCAGCGTGACCCCCGACGGCACCGTGGCTCAGCCTGGTCAGCGTGCTGACCTGCTGCCCGGCGAACGGGCGGTCTTTGCCTACAGCGTGGTCAATACCGGCAACACCACCGGCGAGTTTCCCGTGCTGGCCCGCTTTGAACAGGCCAGCACTCTGACCCCACAGGCGCGTGTGGTGCGCGACCTGAACGGCAACGGTCAGCCCGACGCGGCCGAGCCCGACGTCACCAGCGTGGCGCTGGCCCCTGACGAACGCGCCGCGCTGCTGCTGGTGGTCGAGACCAGCCCCGCCGCCGACGCCCAGGGAGACGCCTACGCCAACCTGGTGGCGTCCTGCGCTGGCGGCGAGAGTACTGACAGCAACAACGTCAGCCTGGTGCGCGTGGGGCCGCCCCCGGTGCTGGGCGTGCAAAAGACCTTCAGTCCCTCGCTGGTGCGGCCTGGCAGCGAAACCACCGTGACGGTGACCAGCCGCAACAGTGGCCAGGGCGAGAGCCGCGAGGTGGTGCTGACCGACCTGCTGGCCGACCAGATTGCCCTGGGCCTGGTGTTTGTGCCCGGCAGCGCCCGCACGAACGTGGGCATCCTGGAATACACCACCGACGGCACCACCTGGACCGAGCAGGAGGTTCAGCCGGTGCGCGGCGTGCGCGTGCGCGTTGAGCGCCTGGCCCCTAGCGCCGCCATCACCCTGACTTTCCGGATGCTCGCCACTGGCCAGGCCGAGGGCCGCGTGATTCCTAACACCGCCACCGCTCGCACGAGTGGCCGTGAAGTCTCGGGCAGCGCCAGCGCCGACGTGCGGTACCTGCCGGCCGTGGCCATTGGCCCCGTGGGCAACCCCGAAGCCCCCGAGGGCAGCGCCGCCGACACCCAGCAAAAGTCCTTTGCGGTGGTGGGGCAGCTGGTGTGCTTTGACCACACCGCCAAGAACACCGGGGACGTGCGCGACAACTTCCGCCTGACGGTCACCTATCCCCAGGGCGCGGCGCGCGCCGAGGTGCAGGGCGAGAACGGTCAGCCGCTGGTGCAGCCGCTCGTGCTGGAACCCGGCCAGACGGCCTTTGTGCGGGTGTGCTACGACGCCCAGCAGGCGGGCCCCATGGACGCGCTGGTGACCATCACCGGGGACCGGGGAGAGAGCAACGCCACCCGTGACCAGATTGCGGCCGTGGAAGCAGGCCTGCCCGAACTGCGCAAGTCGTACGTGGCGACCACCCAGGGCACAGGCGGCCAGGTGGTCACGGTGCCGGACGGCGGCACTGTGGCAGCCGGCGACACGATCACCTACACCCTGACCGTGCGTAACCCCTACGCCCGGCCCCTCACGAACGCGGTGGCCAGCGACCCCATTCCCGCCCATGTGGACTTCAAGGAGGCCTCGGCCGGCGGCGTGGTCAGCGGTCAGCCCGGCGCGCAGACGGTCACCTGGGCCCTGGGCACCCTGCAACCCGGTGAAGCCCGCACCCTGACCATTACCACCCAGGTCTCCACCCGCGCTGTGGACGGCGAGGCGCTGCGCAACGTCTTTAACCTGGTCACCACCGAATTGACGGCGCCTCTGCCCAGCAACGAGGTGCTGACGCCCGTATGGACGGCGCAGCTGCTGATCCGTAAGGACGTGAGTGCCCAGGAAGCCGGGTTTGGCGACCGCCTGACCTACACCCTGAACATCACCAATGCCTCGGCCACCACGGCCATCGTGAACGCGGTGATTACCGACACCCCGGCGCGCGGCCTGGAGTACATCCCCGGCACCAGCCTGCTTAACGGGCAGCCGCTGGCCGACCCAACCATCGAGGGGGGCGTGCTGCGCTGGTCTGTCGCCGAGCTGCCGGCTGGGCGCACCGTCACCATCGCCTACCAGACCCGCGTGACCCCCGAGGCCACCGGCCAGCTGGTCAACACCGTGCAGGTCAGCGGCACCGGGGCCGGCGGTGTGGCGCGCGCCATTGCCAGCAACCGCGCCACCGCTGTGACTAAACTCAATCCCCTCAAGTTTGCGCCGCTGGCAGACCTGCTGGGCACCGTGTTCGTGGACCGCAACCGCAACGGCCTCTTTGACCCGCTGCTGGACACCCCGGTGCAGGGCGCGCGCGTGCTGCTGGCGGGCGGGCGTCAGGTGCTGACCGATCCGGCCGGGCGCTACTCGTTCCCGAACGTGGCCTACGGCACCCAGGCGCTGCGTCTGGACCCGGCCTCGGCGCCCTATCCGCCGCTGCATGTGCCGCAGGACGGGGGCCTGAGCGGCACCCAGACAGTGTTCGTGCGCGGCCTGACCAGCGTGGACTTCCCGCTGGCGCCGCTGGGCGGTGACATTGATGCCCTGCGCCGCACCGTGCTGCTCGTGGGCGACGTGCGCGTGGAAAAAGCGGTGTATGTGGTCGAGGGCGGCTACGTGGTCACCCTGCGCGTGGTCAGCCCCCGCGCCCTGGAGGCGGTGAGTCTGCTGGACCCCCTGCCAGACGGCGCAGTTCTGAAAGAAGGCCGCAATACCTACAGCGGTAACTTGGCCGCAGGTGAACTGAATCTCACCTACCGCTTCGACTGGACGGGCGAGCCGCGTGCGGCCACCACCGATCCGTCGCTGAGCTGGAGGTACTAAGCGTGAAATCAACCCCCAAGTGCCTCGCTGCTCTTCTGACCGCCTTGCTGGCGGCCGGACACGGCGCCGCACAGGACATCAGCACCAGTCTGCCGCTCACCACGGTAGGCGACCGCCTCATGTGGACGGTGGGCGACCAGAACCTGAACCTGGAGGTTCAGGTGGCGGGCCGCGTGCGCCTGGAGCTGTACAGCCCCCGCGTGGACCAGGGCGACTACCGCAGCGACAACTACTACGGCGACGAGCAGTACGACGCCAACCAGAGCCAGGTCACCACGACCTTTAGCCTCCTGAATGCCAGTGGCCAGACTGTCCTGAGCCGCAGCTTTGCCCCCGGCGAGCACGCCTGGGAAACCCTGCTGGACCAGGACCTGCCGGCGGGCCAGTACCGCCTGCGGGCGGTCACCAGCGGCAACGGTAAAAACACCTTCGCCGTGCGCCTGGCCGGCGTGAGCGCGGCCCTGAGCACCGAGCGCCTGAGCGTCAACGTGCACTCGCGCGAGTGGGTGCCGGCCCTGAATGTCAGTGTGGATGGCCAGAGCGGCCATGTGCTGCGCCTGTACGACGGTGACGGTCCCAGCGAACTGGAAGCGCAGCTGCGCGACGCCAGCGGCAACGTAACGCCCCTGCAGGTCAGCGCTGACCTGAGTTTCAGCGACCTGCCGTTGCCCGCGCAGGCCGGCAACTACACCGTGGAACTGCGCCAGCCCGCCAGCGCCCGCCAGTACAGCAACACCGTGGGCTTTTCGCTGACCCGCGCTGGCCAGGGCGTGCCCCTGAGCGTGGCGCGCGTGGACCAGACCGGGCGGCTGCGGGTAACGGCCGAGCTGGTGTTGCCCGGCAGCACCCAGCCCGTCCAGACGACGGCCCTGGTGGGTCAGACTTCTGTGACAATTCCGGGCACCCTGGAGCAGACGGTGGCCGCCGGCACCTACCCTGTGACCCCCGACCCGGTGACCGGCGCGCAGGTCAGCGTGGCGGCCCCCAGCGTGACCGTGCCGCGCGGCGGCACCGGAGAAACCCGCATTCAGGTGCGCCCCGAGGTGGCCCTGAGCCTCACGGCCGACAAGCAGGCCGTCTGCGTGGGCGACACCGTGACCCTGACGGCCCGCGCCCAGACTGCGTTTGCGGGCGATCTGCCGCTGGACCTGACCCTGGACACGCCGGGCCTGAACGTGCAGGGCGTGAACACCCTGGCCGGCACCCTGAGCGCCGCCCGCCCCGGCGAGCTGCGCCTGACCGCCACCGCCACCCAGGCGGGCCCCCTGACCGTCACGGCCCGCCTGGCCCCCTGGGCCCAGGCGCAGACGCTGGACCTGAATGTGCTGGCCAGCGCGACCTCACTGCAACTGAGCCGCGACCCGCTGCCCACGGCCGCGCCGGGCGATGAAGTCACGGTGACCCTGCGCGTGACGAACACGGCCGCCTCGGCGGTGCCGTTCACGCTGACCGACACCGCCCTGGGCGGCCTGGAGGCGCTGGACACCACAGCATTCAGCGGCGAGCTGGCTGCCGGCGAGACCCGCGCCCTGAGCTACCGGGCCCGCGTGACCGTGGCCGGTACGGCGCGCCTGGACGCCTCGCTGCGCAGCCCCGAGTGCGCCGCCACCCAGACCGTGAGCGGCACCCTGGTCGCGCAGGCCCCGGCATCCCAGCCGGTTCCGGTGCCCACAGCTGCCCCCCAGCCTGCTCCCGAAGCGCGGCGGGCCAGCACCGTGACCCTGCCCTTTGACGTGCCCCGCCAGACCCGTGAAGTCGTGGTGGCGCACGCCGTGCCTGAAGGCGCCACCTTTGTGGCCGGCAGCGCCCGCCTGAACGGACAGCCGGTGGCCGACCCCCTGCGCGGCCCCAGTGGCCAGCTGTACTGGGTGATTCCTCAGAGCGCCCTGACCCAGGGTGAGGCGGCCTGGCGCGGCACGGTCACGTATGACCTGGCCCACAGTGGCCCGCTGGGCGCCCTGAGCCGGCCCGCACTGCTGGCCCGCTACGCCGGCGAGCGCCAGGAAGTGCTGGAAGGCGAATTCAGCGAGGCGGACCTGAACGCCGCCCAGCCTCTGAACGCGCCGGCCACCGCCACCGAGAATGCCGGCGTCATCAAATTTCCTTTGCAGGGCAGCCTGATCCGTATTCGTGACCGCATCAACGTGGTGCTGCAGGTGCCTGCTGGCCAGGAGCCCACCCTGACGGTCAACGGGCAGCCCGTGGGCGAGGACCGTGTTGGCCAGGTCGCCACGAACGAGGACGGCAGCCGCACCGTGACTTTTGTGGGGGTGCCGCTGCGTGCTGGGGCCAACACGCTGCAGTCTGGCCGCGACACCGTGGATGTGCAGCTGGTGGGGGCCACGGCCCGAATTGAGCTGACCCCGGTGGCCCTGACGGCCGACGGCAGCACCCCGCTGCGCCTGAAGGTGCGCGCGCTGGACGCCGCCGGCAATCTCACTGAGCAGGACACGGTCACCCTGACGACCAGCCTGGAGCCCCGCACCCCCGACGCCGACCCGGCGACCGCCGGCTATCAGGTGGCGCTGCGCGGCGGCGAGGGCGAACTGGTGCTGCAGCCGCAGGCCGCCCCCACCACCCTGAGCGTGACCGCCGCGCAGGGCCAGGGCGCCGTGACCACCCGCTACGACGTGCGCCCCGACGGCAGCCGCGTGGGCGTGGGCGTGGTCAGCGCGACCCTGGGCCTGGACGGCAGCCTCAACCTGGCCGACGACCTGAGCGTTCAGGCGCGCGCCTCCTATGAGGGAGCCCTGGCCGGCGGCAAGCTGTACGTGGCCGCTGACACCGGCGGCCTGCCCACCGACAACGACACCCTCAAGCGCTTCTCGCTGTACGGCGACAGCTCGGTGGCGTCGGCGCCGCTGCAGGGCATTGACCCGGTGGCTGTCAGCTACGACCACCCCAGCTTCCGCGCGGACTACCGCCGCAGCGCCCTGCCGATTGACGTGCTGCCCGTGGGCGAGCAGCTGACGGCCCTGACCGTGAGCACCAAGGGCGCGGCGCAGGTCAGCGGCTTTGCGGCCCTGGTGCCTGGTGACCGGATTACCGGCGAGCGCATCACGCCCGAAGGCACCCGCCTGCTGCGCCTGGCGCGCGGCGGCGTGGCCCTGGGCAGCGAGACCCTGGAAGTCCTGACCCTGGAAGAGAGCAGCGGCAAGGAGCTGCGCCGCACCACCCTGACCCGCAACGTGGATTACGTGCTGGACACCCGCACTGGCATCATCACCCTGACCCGCGCTCTGGAGCGCGTGGACGGCGAGCTGAACAACGTGGTCGTGCTGGCCAGCTACCGCCTGGACAGCCCACTGGCCAACCGCACCCTGGCCTACGGCGTGCAGGCCAAGTACAGCGCCGAGCGCTACGGCGTGGGCGTGGCCGCCGTCAGCCTGGACGGCCGCGTGACTACCGGCGTGCGCGCCACCTTTGACAACGGCACCGTAAGCGCCGACGGCCTGGTGGCCTACTCGGGCGGCCTGCAGGCCAGCGCCGACCTGGGCGTGAAGCTGGGCCAGACCACCGTGCAGGGCCGCGTGCGCTACCAGGACGGGCAGTATCAGGGCCTCGCGCCCCTGACGCCGGGCCTGAACGTCAGCGCCAGCGTGGACACCCGCCTGACCGAGCAGCTGAGTGCCAACGTGCAGGCCGATTACACCCGCACGGCCAGCACGCAGGGCGGCAGCGTGACGGCGCGCGCCGACTACCGCCTGAACCCCTTCAGTGTGGGGGCCGGCCTGCGGGCAGCATTCGGCACCCAGAGCGGTCTGGGGGCGGTCCTGAGCGCCGGTTACCACCAGGCGCCCATTGACGTGGACATCACGCACGTGCAGCCCCTGAGTGGCAACCTGGACCCGGTCACCACCGTGACCGCCAAGTACGCCCTGAGCGACACCCTGAGCGTGGGCCTGACCGACGAGATCAACTGGAACACCGGCCAGCGCGCCGCCCTGTCGCTGAGCAGCACGGTGGGCAACACCAACTATCAGGTGGCCTACGACCTGCCCACGGCCGGCGGCCAGGGCAACCGCGCCCGCTTTGGCGTGAGCACCAGCCTGCCTCTGACCGATCGCCTGACGGCCGGTGTGCGCGGCAGCGCCCTGTACGACGTGAGCACCCGCGCGGCTGAACTGACGGCCGGCGCCGACCTGCTGTACAAGACCGACCGCCTGACCGCCAGCACCGGCACGGACCTGACCCTGAAGGGCGGCCAGTTTGGCGTGGTGCTGCGCGGCGGTGTCTCAGGGCAACTCAGCGACCACCTGACCCTCAGCGCCGACGGCCTGGGCGAGCTCGGGGCAGGCAAGAGCGGCCTGCGCGCGGCCATCGGCTACGCCTACCGCAACCGCACCTTTAACAGCCTGGGTACCGTCCGCTATGTCAGCGGCAGCCTGGCAGGCGGCCAGCCAGAACTGAGCAGCAACCTCGCCGCCGAATACCGCCAGCCCACCTGGGCTGTGCGCGCCGGCCTGGACACCCGCACCCTGCTGAGCGACAGCGGCAGCTTTACCGCGCAGCTGGGCCTGGGCGCCACCTACTACGTGACCGACCGCATTGGTGTCGGTGCCTGGGGCCGCGCCCTGACGCAGCCGGGCAGCGGCAGCACGCAGTACGGCTACGGCCTGGAAGCGTCGTTCCGCGCGCTGCCCGGCACCTGGATTACCGCTGGGTACAATCCGGCTGGGTTCACTGGTCTGGGCAACGCCTACACCAAGCAGGGGGCTTACCTGCGCCTTGACCTGACACTGGACGAGACCCTGGGAGGGGAGAAGTAAATGGGCGCTCACTCTATTCGGAGCAACATGAAGGGCCTGGTCTCACGGCTGTCACGTCTGGCCGTCGTGGGGTTGGGCATGGCGGCGCTGGGCAGTACGGCCCAGGCTGCGGCCAGCTACTGCACGGCGATCTATTCCGCGCAAACAACCCCAACAATCAGTGGCATCAACCCGGCAAACGGCGAACTGATTAAGAGTGTCTCTGGCGCCGGCGAACCCAATGCCATTGCCATCAATCCTATTGACGGCCTGGTCTATTTCTTTGATCGCGGCACAACGCCGCCTACGCTCTACCGGATTAATCCAGCTGCTGCCACGCCAACAGCCGTCGCCGTAGGGCAGATGACCAACAACGGCACAGACTTTCTGGTGGGGGCAACGTTTACGCCGGCAGGTGGACTCATCACCTATTGGAGCAGTCTGACTATCCGGACAGTCAATATTACGACGCGCACCTTTGGTGCGGCTCAGAACATTACCGGTTCGGATATTGTTGCCGGCACTAACGGTGACATTGCGTATGACAGTTCGGGTCAGTTGTGGGCGATTAGCAACCCTGCTACCGGGGCAGCGCTATATAAGCTGACCCCCAGCGGGACCACATATGCCGCAACCAAATACGTCACGATCTCTGGTACGTCCTCTAGCTCGATTAACGGTTTGGCTATCAACGCGGTCACAGGTCTTTTCTACCTGTCCAGCAACGGGTCTTTGTACGGCCTGGATGGTTTAGGCAATGCCACACCAAGCGGGGCCGCCACCTTAAAGGGCAGCATCGCTGGCGTTACGGATTTGGCGTCTTGCGGTACGGTGCCGAATACGCCAACAGCCACGAAAGCCTTTTCCCCTTCAACGATCCAGTCACCTGCCACCACCAGTACGCTGACCATTAATGTAGAGAACAGCAATTTGGCGCCCTATTACCTGTTTGCCAACATTGTGGACACCATGCCCACCGGTATGACCGTCAATACGGGCAGCCTGGGCGGCACCTGTGATGACAACGGCAATACCCTGACGGCCACCACGGGCGCCATCACACTGGCGAAAGGCGCCACGATTCCTGTGGGCGGCTGCACCATTACGGCTACAGTGAACGTAGCGAACACTCCTGGCAGCTACACCAACACCATTGCGGCCAACAGCGTTCAGGGGTCCACCGGCACGCTGACCACCATCACCAGCGCCACCCTGGTCAGCCAGCAGGCACCCACCATCACCAAGGCGTTCTCGCCGGCCAGCGTGGCCCTGAACGGCACCAGCACGATCACCTTTACGGTGACCAACGGGAATCCCGGCAGCAACCCGGCGCTGACCAACCTCAACTTCACCGACACGCTGACTGGGATGCGGGTCGCCAGCACGGCTATCGGCGGCACCTGCACCTCGGTGACGAACAGCCCGGCGCTGGCTGTGGGTGCGACAGCCCTGAACCTCACCATTCCGAGTCTCGCTGCTGCCAGCAGCTGCACGGTCACGGTACAGGTTGAAGGCACGCAGATTGGCGTCAATCCCAACACGGCGAGCGGCGTGAACAGCACCGAAACTCCCACGCGCGGCGCCGCGTCCGGTACGGTGAACCTGACCGTGCGGCCGCTGGCACCCGTGGTCACCAAGAGCTTTAGCCCGGCCACCGTGGCCCAGGGCGGCACCACCCAGCTGACCATCAATGTCAGTAACCCCAACGGCGTGGCCGCTACCGGCTTTACACTGACCGATGACATTGCCACCACCACGGGCGTCACGGGGCTGACCATCACGGCCGTAGGCACCGATACCTGTAAGGGTACGGGCACCGTGACCACCACGAACGGCAAGTACACCCTGACCGGCGGCACCCTGCCAACCGGTGGCTGCTCGGTCGTCTTGACGGTTCAGGTGCCCAGTGGCGCCACCGTAGGCGCCAAGACCAATACCATCCTGGGTTCATCGGTGACAGGGACCATCAACGGTCAGAGCCTTCCGCCGGTGGCCGACGCCACGGCTACGCTGACCGTAACGCCCGTGGTGGACCTGGCCATCACCAAAACTGGCCCAGCGACTGCCTTTCAGGGCGCTGCCGTGACCTACACCATCCGCGCCTGGAACAACGGCCCCAGCGCCGTGACGGGTGCTACCATCTCTGATACCGTTCCTGCCAACCTGACCAGCGTGAGCTGGACCTGCGTGGCCACTGGCACCGCCACCTGCGGCGCGGCTAGTGGAACGGGCAACAGCATCAGCCTGGGTGCCAACCTGCCGGTCGATACAGGCAGCGCGGCCACTGCCGACACTAACTACGTGACCCTGACGGTGACGGGTACCGCTGCCACCAACGGCACGGTCACGAACACGGCGGCCATTGCCGCGCCAGGCGGCGTCACAGAAACTGTGACGGCCAACAACTCGGCCAGTGTTCAGACTGTAGTGAGTGCGCAGATCGTCTGCTCGAATCTGTATGGCCTGGTCGGCGGCGACTTCACGACCAACAACAACGGCACGGACATCCGCGTCATTGGTGACACCGACAACGTGCTGGGCGCGCTGATTGCCACTGTGCCGCAGACCGGTGGCGGCGTGACGGGCTACAGCGCCACCCTGGCGATCAAGCCCGACCGCTCGAAGTTCTTCGTGGTGCGTGACGCCGATTCGCGCCTCCTGAGCTTTGACGTGGCCACCAATACCTGGACCGAAGGGCAGGCGCTGCCCACCCCTACGGGCCGTTACATCCGCATGGCCGTGACCTCCAACGACGTGGGCTATGTCATGGACGGTGCGGGCAATCTGTTCAGCTTCACCACCACAGCTACTCCCGCCTACACGGCCCTTCCGGCCCTGACCAAGCTGCCGGCCAGTGCCCCTGCGCTGGGGGCCAGCGGTGACTTCTTTGCCGACAACCGGGGCAACCTCTTCCTGCTCAGCAGCACTGGCGCCGACGGCTTTCTGGACTTCTGGGAAATCGAGCCGGCCAACAACAATCTGGTGTACCTGGGTCGTCTGTCCGATGCGGATATCGTGGGCACCTACGGGGGCTTTGGCGCCACGCCCAACGGTCTGTTCGGGCGCGGGGGTTCGGGCCGCATGATTAACGTGGATCTGCGGGCGTTCACCGCGACCCCCGTGGGCACGGCCAACAACGGCGCCACTGACCTGGCCAGCTGCACCTTCCCCAGTCTGACGCGCACCATCAGCGCCATCAAGACCGCCACGCGCGTGGGCGGCGGCACCACCGTGCAGCCGGGCGATACGCTGGAATACACCATCACGGTGAAGAACACGGGCACGGTGGCAGCGGGCAACACCCAGTTCCTGGACCAGATTCCAGCAGGCACCACCTACGTGGCGGGCACCACCACCCTGAACGGGACCGCAGTAACGGATGCGACAGGCGGTGTAATGCCTTACACCCAGAGCGGTCAGCCCATCAACAGCCCTGGTCAGCAGGTGGGTTCGCTGCTGGTGGATCAGACGCCCGCCGACACCACGGACCGTGAGGCGATCATCAAGTTCCGTGTGACCGTCAATACTGCCAATCCGCCGACCCAGGTGTCGAACCAGGGCGCGGTCAGCACCCGCGACAACGGCGCTGTTCTGACGGCCGTCACTGATGACCCAGCAACCGCGACGGCCAACGACGCCACGGTGACCACCGTCACCCCGGTCGCGGTGCTGGACCTGGCCATCACCAAGGCGGGCCCCGCGTTTGCCAAGGCGGGCGAGGCCTTCGCCTACACCATCACCGTGACCAACACCACGGCCACGCCGTCCACCACCGTCACGGTCACCGACATCCTGCCCACCGGCCTGACCTTCGTGAGCGCCACGAACAGCGGCAGCTACAACGCAGGCACCCGCACCGTGACCTGGACGCTGGCCAGCGTGGCGGGCAACGCCAGCACCGTCCTGACCCTGAACGTGACGGCGCCGGCTGCCGCCACCATCAGCCCTGCGGCCGGGGTCAAGAGCGCGCAGAACACGGCCAGCCTCTCGGCCACGGGCGACACGAACGCAGCCAACAACACCTCGGCCCCGGTGACCACCCGCTTCGTGCTGAACGAGATCACCAAGCGCGTGCGGAATGTCACCACGAACAGCGCGTTCGGCACGTCTGGCGGCGGCAAGCCAGGCGAGGTGCTGGAATATTGCCTGGACACCACCAACCTGGGCGGCGCTGATCTCCCCGGCTACGCCCTGACCGACCAGGTGCCCGGCAACGTGAACGCTCTCACCACGGCCTACGACGCCGATGAACCCACGACGGCCACCGGCTTTGGGGTGCGCGTGGCGCGGACCACGGCAGGCGTGACCACCACCACCTACCGCACCAGCGTGGCCGACGGCGATACCGGCACGCTGACCACCACGGGCGGCACCTTCAGCCGGGGCACCATGACCCTGGGCCTGGGCACCCTGCTGGCGGGCGAGAGTGTGACGGCCTGCTTCCAGGCCACGATCCGCTAAGCACAGTTCTTTCAAGGCGCCCCTCCGAAAGTTGGAGGGGCGCCTTGCTGTAGGCCGAGCAGGCCCGATTGGAGCAGACGGACTTTGAGAGAGCGCAGCAGGAGGAGCTGTGTCTAGGCCACTACCCCATGTCATAGACGCCAGCTAGATCAAAGATGCCCCTATCTCAGGCACAGGGTCTGGGCTGAAGGAGCTGGGCGACCTTAGAGAGACAACACCCCCGACCACTGGGGCCGGGGGCGGGAGGAATGAGGGTTCAGTCGCGCCGAGGCGGGCGGCCACCCCGGTCGCTGCCAGGGCGCGGCGCGCGGGGTTCACGAGGGGCAATCTTGCCTTCCAGCTCCGGGCGAATCAGATCAATCTTGCCCCGGTCGTCAATCCCGGCAATCTTGACCTGCAGAGTGTCGCCCACATTCAGGATGTCCTCAACCGCGTTAATCCGCTCCTCGCTCATCTGAGAGATGTGCAGCATGCCGTCCTGGCCGGCGAACAGATTGACAAACGCCCCAAACGGCGCCGTCTTGACCACGGTGCCGGTAAAGACCTCGCCCACCTTGGCCTCGCGGGTCAGGCCCTCAATGCGCGCCTTGACAGCCTGCGCGGCGCCGCCGTCGGCCGAGAACACGCGGATGGTGCCGTCCTCTTCTACAGTGATCTGCGCGCCCATGGCTTCCAGTTCGCGGATTTGCTTGCCGCCGGGGCCAATGACTTTGCCAATCAGCTCGGGGTTGATTTTCAGGCTGATGATGCGCGGCGCGGTGGGGGAGAGTTCGGCGCGTGGGCTGGGCAGTACCTCGGCCATCTTGGATAGAATGTGCAGGCGGCCTTCCTTGGCCTGGGCCAGCGCCTCGCGCATGACCTGCGGGGTAATGCCGCCCACCTTGATGTCCATTTGCAGCGCCGTGACCCCCTGGGCCGTGCCGCAGACCTTGAAATCCATGTCGCCCAGCGCGTCTTCCAGACCCAGAATGTCGGTCAGCACGCGGTAGCGCTCGCCTTCCATGACCAGGCCCATCGCCACGCCGGCCACAGGCGCCTTGATGGGCACGCCCGCGTCCATCAGGGCCAGAGTGCCGGCGCAGACGGTGGCCATCGAACTGGACCCGTTCGATTCCAGCACCTCGCCCACCAGACGCAGCACGTAGGGGAACTCTTCAAAGGAGGGCAGCACTGCGCGAATGGCGCGCTTGGCCAGGTTGCCGTGCCCAATCTCGCGGCGCGACTGGCCGCCCATGCGCTTGACTTCACCCGTGGAGTACGGCGGGAAATTGTAGTGCAGCAGGAACTTGTCGCCGGTCTCGGCGGTCAGGTCGTCAATCAGAATCTCGTCGCGCTCGGTGCCCAGGGTCGCCACACCCAGCACCTGCGTCTCGCCGCGCGTGAAGATGGCGCTGCCGTGGGCGCGGGGCAGGGCGCGGGCCTCAATCCAGATGGGGCGCACCGTCTTGGCGTTGCGGCCATCGGCGCGCAGGTCGTCGTCCAGAATCAGGCGGCGCAATTCCTGCTTTTCCACTTTGCCAAAGGCCGACTTGAGGGCCAGGATGCGCTCCTCGGCGCCCTCGACCTCGCCGGCCGGAATCCGCGCTTCAATCAGGCGGTCACGCAGGGCGCGGATAGCGGCGCTGCGGTCTTTTTTCTTTCCAGTCAGCAGGGCGTCGCGCAGGCCAGCGGCGCGCGCCTGCTCGGCCAGTTCGGGCACAAGGTCGGTGCTGAGGTCGCCGTCGGCCAGGAAGTTGAACTTCTCCTGGCCCAGCTCGGCGCGCATGGTTTCGATCAGGTCCAGCACGCCCTGCATCCCGGCGTGGGCAAACTCAATGGCGGCCACCAGGTCTTCTTCACTGACCTCCTGTGCGCCGGCCTCGACCATCATCACGGCGTCGCGGGTGCCGGCCACGACGAGGTCCAAGCGGCTATGCGCCAGCTGGTCGGTGGTGGGATTCAGCACGAACTGACCGTCCACTTGGCCCACGCGCACGCAGGCGGTGGGTCCCTGCCAGGGAATGTCGCTGATGCTCAGGGCCGCCGAGGCGCCGATGGGCCCCAGCACGTCGGGCAGGTTCTGGCCGTCCGCCGACAGCACGGTGATGATGACCTGCGTTTCGTGGCGGTAGCCCTTGGGAAACAGCGGCCGGAGCTGGCGGTCTGTGATGCGCGCCGAGAGAATGGCCTTTTCACCGGGGCGCCCCTCGCGGCGGTGAAACGAGCCGGGAATCTTGCCCACCGCGTAATGCCGCTCTTCAAATTCCACCGTCAGCGGCAGAAAGTCCAGCGTGCTTTTTTCCGCGCGGGCCTGGGCTGTGACCAGCACCACCGTGTCGCCGTAGCGCAGGGTGACGCTGCCGCTCACCAGTTTGGCGAGCTTGCCGGTTTCGATGCTCAGCTCCTGGCTGCCGAGCACCGTCGTGTATGTCTTTCCAATCATGAACCTCAGTCTATCCCGCACCGGTCAGGCCGCGCCGGACGGCGGCAACGATTGAGCTGCCCGCCGCGTATGGAGAGACATGAAAGATCTGCTTGGCACGGTCCTCGAAAGCGCGCTGCATCTGCTAACCCTGCTGAGTTGGCCCGCACGCTGGACGCCGGCCCTGGTGGGAGTGGCGCTGGCCGGTGTGGGGGCGGCTGTGGGCAATCCCGCAGTGGTCACGGTCGGCGCGGTGTTGGTCTTGGTCGGGTTTATGCGCCGCCCGGCTCGCTGCTGAGGCTGGGGGAGGAGTAGGGAGGAGTGGACGGGTCTGGACTATTCCCGCTGGCCATGCCTTCCTGCTTACCGGCACTGGGGCCCGGCCCAACAGGAAGCGCGGCTGGTGCCGAGAGGCCGCTGCAGTCAGAACCTTTGAGCAGGTGACCTGAGCCGCTCAATCCGCTGTGCCCAGCATCCGCGCTCCAGCTTTTAAGGCGCGGCCTGGACAGTTCCGGACTTCACGACAAAGTTTTCCTGCCCGCTGGCCTATCCTGGGCGCCACACAGGAGGACGACACATGACTGTACCGGCATTTGGACTGGGCACGTTTCGACTGAAAGACGATGTGGTGCGCCGCGTGGTGGCCGACGCGCTGGACCTGGGTTACCGCGCCATTGATACAGCCCAGGGCTATGACAACGAGGCCGAGATTGGCGAGGTCTTGCAGGCCAGCGGGGTGCCGCGCGCCGAGGTGTACGTCACCACCAAGATCAAGCCCGCCAACTACCGCCGCCAGGCTCTGCTGGACAGCTTGCGCCAGAGCCTCGACAAGCTGCGCCTGGAGCAGGTGGACCTCACCCTGATTCACTGGCCCGTGCCGAATGGAGAAGTGCAGGCCGAGGAATATCTGGCTGCCCTGGCCGAAGCGCATGAACTGGGCTTGACCCGCGAAATTGGCGTGTCAAACTTCAATATTGCTGGGTTGCGGCAGGCGCGCGCGGTGCTCGGAGGCGTGCCCCTGGCCACCAATCAGGTCGAGATTCATCCCTACCTGCAAAACCGCAAGCTGGTCGATTTTGCCCGCCAGGAGGGCATTCATCTGACCTCGTACATGACGCTGGCGGTGGGCAAGGTGATGAACGATGAGGTGATGCAGGCCATTGCCCGCGCGCACGGCGCCACGCCCGCGCAAGTGGCCCTTGCCTGGGCCCTGCGGCAGGGACACAGCGTGATTCCTTCCAGCACCAAACGTGAAAACCTGGCCAGCAACCTGGGTGCGCAGACGCTGCAGCTGACCGACGAAGACATGGCCCAGATCGAGGGGCTAGAGCAGGGCGAGGCGGCGCGCATTGCCAGCCCAGAAAGCGCCCGCCCCCAGTGGGATTAGGCTGAATGAAGGGACTGCCCCCGTGCTGAGCCTGCTGCGGGCCTGGCATCCGGAAGTGCAGGTCCAGCGCCTTCAGCGTCTGCCGGGCGGCGTGTCGGCGACGGTCACCGCCTGTGAGGTGGTTCTGGGTCAAGGGCCAGCGCGCCGCGTAGTAGTGCGGCAGGGGCCAGGTACGTCGGCACAGCAAGCGGCCCTGCTGCGCCGGCTTTGGGCCGCTGGTCTTCCAGTGCCCGAGCCGCTCTATCAGGCGCTGGGGGGAATGGTTACAGCCTTTGTAGAGGGCCGCAGTGGCACCGAGGCAGGCGCCGACCCGGTTCAACTGGCGGCCTTTCTGGCGCGGCTTTAGGCACTGCCCCCGGTGGATTGGCCGCTGGCACCACTGGGCGAAGTCCCCGCAGCCGGGCCGCAACTGGACGACTCGCTGTCAGAAGGCCGGCTCAGGGCGGCGCTGGCCACGGTCCCCAGGCCGATAGGGAAGACCACGCTCCTGCACGGCGACCTCTGGCCCGGCAATACCCTGTGGCACGCCGGGCAGCTGTCGGCGGTGATCGACTGGGAAGACGCGGCGCTGGGTCATCCGCTGGCCGATGTGGGCAATACCCGCCTGGAACTCCTGTTTTTTCAAGGCGAGGCGGCGGTGGACGCTTTCACGCAGACATACACAGCGCTCAGTGGGCAAGCCCTCACCGACCTGCCCTACTGGGATCTGCGCGCCGCCTTGCGGCCCTGCGGGCGGCTGCACACCTGGGGCCTGTCCGCTGCCCTGGAACAGCAGCTGCGAGAACGGCACAGGACCTTTACCGAAGCGGCGCTCCGTTCCTTCGCGGTCAGTCTCCCCGGCTAAGCGGCGTCAGTCTCGCACGAAGTCCGAGCCGCCGATGTGCAGGGCGTCTCCAAAGCGGTAAAACAGCAGGCGCTGCTCTGGGCCGCTGGTGGGCTTAATCGTGATGCCGTAGCCCTGAATGCTGTAGCGGCCCCCGCCGCGCGACTGACTGCCCACCGCCATGTTTGAGGTGGACGCGCCCCCAAAGCGGCCCCCAGTAAAGGTGCCGTCTGGTTTGAAGGTGTAATCGCTGCCCCCAGCCACCATCACATCGCCGCCCATCGCCGTGTTGCCCCCGCCGCCCAGTGAGGCGTAGGCGCCGCTGAGTTTCAGCCCGGCCGCCGCCGGCTTGATGGCGTCTTGCACCTCAAAGGTCTCGGTTTCGCCGTCACCCCAGCGAATCTGGAAGTTCTGGCCCTGCCGGCTCCACTTGCCCCATTTCTGGGGTTCAAGTTGCCGCGACAGTTTGGCGTTAAAGCTGCTGGGCGCCCACGAGGGGTCGTTGTACACCGTGCCGTCTTTCAAGAACAGGTACGGCGGGAAGGTCACGATGACCATGCCGCCCACCCCGATGCCGCTGGACTGGGTGGTGTAGACACCCAGCACCTCGCTGTCCTTTAGACCCTGCCCCGCCGCCACCAGAAAGCGTTCGGCGGGCTGGTTCTTAAAGCGCCAGCCCACATCTGCTGCGGACAGGGTTGAGGCTTTCAGGCCGGCCGGATTGACCACGCGGCACCCTTCCAGCGTCAGAGAGGTGTCCCGGTCAAAGTCGCGGACCCGGCCGACCACGGTGACGGTTTGGCCCTTGGGCGGGTCGGCCGCGTCGCCGGCCATGTCGTAGCAGTACACCGACCACTTGACCTCGCGGCGGTCGTCACTCTGGGTCAGCGAGCGGCTGCGCTGGACCGTACCCGTGACCGCCACCTGTGGTCCCAGCGCGCGGAGCTTACTCACCACGGCCTGCTCGGCAACGCTGCTGGACGTGGTCTTGGGCAGGGCGGCCAGCGTCTGCCCCGCCAGGGAGGACAGCTGCGCCACGGTGTAGCGCACGGTGGGCCCAGTAGAGGCCGGCGCAGCCTTAGTTGTGGTGGTCGTCGCCGCAGTCGTCCCGGCCGCAGTCCCGGTGCCCAGCAGAGTATTCAGCTGCGGCACCTTGCCGCGCACGTCGAAGGTGTCACCCTTGAGCTGCGCGCGGTAAGCGGCGCACACCTGGGCTGCCGTCCCAAGAGTCCGCATACTGCCGACCAGGGCGTCAAGCTGGGGGTTGAGGCTTGAGCGCAGTTGCGTCACGTTGGCGTCGCCCAGACGTTTGCGCAGCCCGGCGTCAAAGCCTTCGAGCTTCTGGGCGCTCAGCCAGGCCGCATACGCCTGTTTGGTGGCGGCCGCCGTACCCGGATCGCGCGCCGTGCAGTCGTCGCGCAGGCGCCCGGCGCTCAGGTAGGTGGCGTAGGCGGTGCCCAGGGCCTGCAGGGCCGCCGCGTTCGGCGTTTGGGCGGAGGCGGCAGCAGCCAGCAGCAGGGCCGTGCAGGCGGTCAGACGTCGCAGCGAAACCATACCCTGACCGTAGGGGACTCCTGTGCGGCGGCGCTGAGGGAAGCCCCTGCTGAGCTTCAGCAATCCTCAAGCCTGAGGACGGGGTATAGGTGTCCAGTCCCACCAGGTGTAGTGGTATTCACCCTGTTCCACGGTGTACTCGGTGCCGCAGACCCGGCACCCGCAGCGGTAGGTCATGTTCCAGTCGGGCGGTGAGGTTGAGAGGATGTTCACGGCGCCGCTGGCCTGTTCCTTGTTGGGGTTATAGAACAGGTAGCCCGGATAGAGCGTGCAGGAGCAGCGTCCGTCGCGCGCCGCCTCCAGCGTCCGCAGCGCTTGGCGCAAATGGTCGTTGTTGGAATAAAAGGCCCCACCCAGATCCAAACCGTCAGTAGCCTGCCGAATGGCGGCCAGGTGAGGCACCAGGGGGAGGCGCGCCGCGACGGGTAGCCGGATCACCGCATGGGAAGCGGCCCACACGCGCTGCGGGTCGCGGGAGGTCAGATCGGCCAGCAGCGAGGCTGCATCGGGTGGGTCCGCCGTCATAGGACCCATGATGGCGCCAGGGAAAGGCGTGCAGAGGCCAGTGCCCTTCAGCTCCGCTCAACCAAAGGCGGCAGCGGAAAGGCTCGGACGAAGTGCTCGGCCAGGTCGCGGTCGCCGGCCACCTTTATAGTCTCGTCCAGCGGTTGCCCGCCGAAAATCACGGCGCCCAGCGCACCCACCGGGCCCGTAAGGGTCACCTCGGCTGCCAGGCTCAGCCCAGAAGTAACTTCCGCCGTCTGCCCCCGGAGGAGCACGGTGTACTGCCCTTCTGGCCCGAGGTCCAGGGCCACGGTCGCCCCAGGCAGTTCACCCCCATTCATGGTTTTTAAGGCGGTCAGCAGGGTCGCTGTACTGATGGGCGCCTGGGCCGGGCGGCCAGGCGAGCGGGCGCCCCAGCGGCCTAGCGCCTGCAAGACAGGTTCTAGCTCGCGGCCCCAGGGCGTCAGGGCGTAGACCCGCGCGCTGGCGGGGGGTGGCAATTGCTCGCGCCGTACCACCCCCACCTCTTCTAGGTCACCCAGGCGCTGGGTCAGCACCGTGGGGCTGATGCCCCGCAGCTGCTCTTGCAAGTCGGTGAAGCGGCGCGGGCCCAGCAGCAGTTCGCGCACGACCAGCAGCGCCCAGCGCTCTCCCACCAGGTCCAGGGCGTGAGCGGCGGCGCAGCCATCATCGTAGACGCGCTTTCCAGGCATTGAGGCCCCAGTGTACCGGGTCTCCTCCGAAAAACGGAGTGAAGACTTGCAATTGCGGAGCATTCTGTTCTAAGCTAAACGAGATAAAGGAAGTTCGGGCACAATCGCAGCCCGTCACGTGCAGGCGTGGCGGCTGGACATCCACGCCCCGAACAGCCGAAGGAGTTCCATGCCCCAGCTTCAGCCCTACCTCGGCTTTAACGGCAACTGCCAGAAGGCCATGACCTTTTACCAGGCCTGCCTGGGCGGCGACTTGGATCTGATGACTGTGGCAGCCTCGCCCGTCGCGGCCCAGCTGCCCCCCGAGATGCAGAACCATGTGCTGCACGGCCGGCTGGTGTCCGGCGACCTGACGCTGCTGGCGTCGGACATGACGCAGGACACGGGGCGCACCCAGTCGGTCTCGCTGATGCTGCAGTGTGACAGCGCCGAGCAAGCGCGCGCTGCCTTCGAAAAGCTGGCCGAGGGCGGCACGGTCACGCAGCCGCTGGGCCCGTCGTTCTGGGGTTCCACCTTTGGCCACCTGACCGACCAGTACGGCATCCACTGGCTGCTGAACGCCGAAGCCGTTCAGGGAGGCTGAGCGCCCATGTCCTTTCAGGCGTATCTGGATATGGTGCGGGCCCAGACCGGCAAGACGGTCTCCGATTTCCGCGAGCTGGCCGGTGCCAAAGGCCTGGAGAAACACGGCCAGATTGTGACCTGGCTCAAGACCGAGCACGGCCTGGGGCATGGGCACGCCACTGCGGTGGCCGCAGCGCTGCTCAAGGCCGAGACCCGGCAAGCCACCCCAGAGGAGCGCGTGGCCGCCGTGTTCAGCGGCAAGAAGGTGGCCTGGCAGCCCCTCTGGACGGCGCTGCTGGCCCACGTGCAGGCGCTGGGCGCCGATGTGGGCGTGGCGCCCACCGAGACGTATCTCAGCCTGACCCGAGGCGGCAAGAAGTTTGCCTTGCTGCAGCCGGGTGTGAAGGGCGCCGATGTGGGCCTGCGCCTGCCTAGTCAGGTGCCCGCCGCCCCGTTTGAACCGGCCGGGTCCTGGAACACGATGGTGACCCACCGCCTGCGGCTGACCAGCCCAGGCGAGCCGGACGCCGCCCTGCTGGACGCCCTGAGCGCGGCGTACCAGGCCCGCTGACCCGGCCCCGGAGGCCTCCCATGACCCCGCCTGACACCCTGACCCCCCGTGACCGCACCGTCATTCTGGTGCTGCTGATTTCGACCTTCGTGGTCATCCTGAACGAGACCATCATGAACGTGGCCCTGCCGCGCTTGATGGCCGACTTGGACGTCAGTGCCCGCCTGGCCCAGTGGCTCAGCACGGCCTTTATGCTCACGATGGCGGTGGTGATTCCTGTTACGGGGTTCCTGCTGCAGCGGCTGGCGACCCGCACCGTGTACTTCACCGCGATGGGCCTGTTCTGTGTGGGCACGCTGTTGGCCGCACTGGCGCCAGGCTTCGTGCCGCTGCTGCTGGCGCGGGTGGTGCAGGCGACGGGCACGGCGATCATGCTGCCCCTGCTGATGACCACCGTGCTGACCCTGGTGCCGGTTCGCCAGCGCGGGGCCGTGATGGGCAACCTCAGCATTGTCATTTCGGTGGCGCCGGCCATTGGCCCCACCCTCTCGGGCCTGATCTTGCAGGTGCTGCCCTGGCGCTTTCTGTTCGTGTTCGTGTTGCCGGTGGCGCTGGCCGCCCTGGCCTACGGCGCGCGTACCCTGCGCAATGTGGGCACGCCCCGCCCGGTGGCGCTGGACCTGCTGTCGGTGCCTCTGGCCGCGCTGGGCTTTGGTGGCCTGGTCTACGCCCTCAGCCAGGTGGGCGAGGGGGGCCGGGGTGGACTAACCCTGGCCACGGACGCGCCGCTGCTGGTGGGCGCCCTGGCACTGACCGCGTTTCTGTGGCGGCAGGTCGTGCTGGGCCGCCGGGGCGAGCCGCTGCTGGACCTGCGCGCTTTCCGGTTTCCGCAGTTTGCGCTGGGGGTAGGCCTGCTGGTGATCGCCATGGTGGCGCTGTTCGGCGGCATGATTCTGCTGCCGCTGTACCTGCAAAATCTGCGGGGCCTGAGTACCCTGCAAACGGGCCTGCTGCTGCTGCCGGGTGGCCTCTTGATGGGACTGCTGGCTCCCACCGTGGGGCGGCTGCATGACCGGATTGGTCCGCGGCCACTGGCGCTGCCGGGCACGGTCCTGATGACGGCGGTGCTGCTGGGCCTGAGCCGCATTGACGCAGGTACGTCCATCTGGGCCCTGCTGGCCCTGCACCTGACCCTCAGCGGCGGGCTGGCCCTGCTATTCACGCCAGTGTTTACCAGCAGCCTCGCGCCGCTGCCGCCCCACCTGTACTCGCACGGCAGCGCCATTCTCAGCACGCTGCAGCAGGTGGCGGGCGCCGCCGGCACCGCCCTGCTGGTGGCGCTGATGGCGGGGCGTGCCGCCCAGCTGACCGCGGCCGGTGCCTCCGCCACCGACGCCCAGGTGGCCGGGCTGCACTTAGCCTTTCTGGCGGCAGCGGGCGTGGGCGTGCTGGCGGCGGGCCTGGCCCTGGGGCTGCGCGCCACGCGGCAGCCGCAGACTTCGACCACCGACGACGCAGCTCCTCTGGCCCACCCTGGAGACTGAAATGAACTGGACCCTGGAAGTGGTGGTGGTGCCGGTCAGCGACGTGGCGCGGGCAGTGGCGTTTTACACCGGCGGGCTGGGTTTTGTGGTGGACCACGACACCAAACTGGGTGCGGGGCGGCGTCTCGTGCAGCTCACCCCACGCGGCTCGGGGTGCTCGGTGGTGCTGGGCGAGGGCCTGAGCGAAATGGCGCCGGGGTCGCTGCGGGGCCTGCAACTGGTCGTGAATGACGTGCGGGCTGCCCACACCGAACTGACAGCGCGGAGCGTGGCAGTGAGTAAAGTGCAGGTTCTGGGGCCGTCAGGCGCCCGCCCCGCCGTTCCCGGCGAAGACCTGAACAACGTTGGGTTTCTCTTTCTTGACGACCCCGATGGCAACGGTTGGGCCGTGCAACAAATCAGCGCCCGACCCTGACAGGAGGCCCCTATGACTCAGCTCACCCCCGCCCTGATGTTCGAAGGCCGCGCGGCCGAGGCGCTGGGCCTTTACCTCTCGCTCTTTCCAGGCGCCCAGGTGATCGCTCGCCAGGACTACGGCGCCGACGGGCCGGGCGCCCCCGGCACCATCCTGACCGCCGAGGTCGAACTGGCGGGGCAACGCCTGCGCGTCTCGGACAGTCCGATTTCGCATGCCTTTACCTTCACACCGTCGCTGTCCCTGTTTGTAGACGGGCTGACGCTGGCCGACTTTGAGCGCTTGTACGCGGGCCTGTCGGCCGGCGGCGAGGTGCTGATGCCGCCGGACAGCTACGGATTTAGCGCCCGCTTTGCCTGGGTCAATGACCGCTTTGGCGTGTCGTGGCAGCTGAACGTGCCGTAAAGGGGGACGCGCTGCCCACCGCGTTGGGCCGCCCTGCGACGGCGGCGTTGGCCGCCAGGGGCGTCACCACTCTGTCTGGGGTGGCCTGCCTGACAAAAGAAGAACTACTGGCCCTGCATGGCGTGGGCCCAAAGGCTCTGCGTGTGCTCGGGGCCGCATTGGCCGCGCGGGGGCTCACCCTGCGGCCAGGCTGATCTGGCCTGCTGCCTCCTGTGTAAAGTGGCTCTGAGTGCGGCCCAGGCGGCCGCTTTAAAATGCCGGCTATGACGGCCCTGCCCGCCTCGCGTGATGTGCTGCTGACCTGCCCGCTGGACTGCCCCGACGCCTGCCGCCTGAAAGTGACCCTGACGCGCGGCGAGGACAGCCAGGAGCGGATGACCAAGCTGACCGGCGACCCCACCCATCCGGTCACGCGCGGCTTTGCCTGCGCTAAGACGGTGCACTATCCGTCCCGCGCCAACCACCCCGAGCGGCCCCTTTACCCCCTGCGGCGCCTGAACGCCAAAACCGAGGCTCCGGTGTGGCAGCGCGTGACCTGGGCCGAGGCGCTGGACGACATTGCCCGCCGCCTGCGAACGCTGCTGGACACGCGCGGCCCCCAGGCCCTGCTGCGCTACAACTACGCGGGCACCATGGGGCTGATGGAAGGCACCCATGTGCACGCCCTGTTCCGGGCCCTGGGCACCCCCGAACTGGACGAGACCATCTGTGCCACGGCCGGCGGTGAGGCCTGGGCACTGGGCTACGGCACGCGCTACGGCGTAGACCCGCAGGACGTGGCCCACGCCCGCCTGATTGTGCTGTGGGGCATCAATTCGCTGTCCACCAACAGCCACCTGACCCCGCACCTGACAGCCGCGCGCAAGGCTGGGGCACGCATTCTCGCGGTGGACCCGTACCGCAACCGCACCGCCGCTTTTGCCGACGAGCACCTGAAACTCAGGCCCGGCACCGACGCCGCGCTGGCCCTGGGCGTCATGCACGAACTGTTCGCGCATGGCTGGACCGACGAGGCCTACCTTGCAGAGGCCACGGTGGGCGCAGAGGATCTGCGTCAGACCGCCGCCGAGTGGCCCCCGGAACGCACCGCCGAGGTGACGGGCCTCAGCGCCGACACCGTGCGCGAGTTTGCGCGCGCCATCGGCACCACTCGCCCCACCTACATCCGGGTGGGGTACGGCATGACCCGCCATGAACACGGCGGCACCAATCTGCGCGCCGTCACCCTGATCCCGGCTCTGACGGGCGACTGGCGCCAGCGGGGCGGCGGCTGCGCCCTGAGTGCCAGCGGGGCCTTCAAGCTCAACCGCCGCCGGCTGGGCGCTGCTCACCTGATTCGCGCTGAGACACCGCACGTCAACATGAACGAATATGCCCGCGCCCTTCAACCCGAGGCGGGTCTTGGCGCGACCGTCATCTACAACTGCAACCCCGCCGTGGTGGCCCCCGACGCGGGGCGGGTCCGCGCGGGCCTGCAGCGCGACGACCTGCTGGTGGTCGTGCTGGAACAGGCCATGACCGACACTGCCCGCCTGGCTGACTATGTGCTCCCGGCCACCACCTTTGCCGAACACGAGGACGTGTACACCAGCTACGGGCATCATTACCTGGGCTACAACCGCGCTGAACTGGCCGCCCCCGGCGAGGCGCGCCCCAATTCCTGGGTGATGCAGGAGCTGGCGCGCCGCCTGGGCGTGACCGAGCCCAGCGTGTACTGGACCGTGGATGAGTTGCTGAGCGACCTGCTGACCACCGACCATCCACACCTGGCCGGCATTTCCCCGGAGCGTCTGAAGGCCGAGGGCAGCGTGCGTCTCCAGTTGCCCGACCTCTTTCTGCCCTACGCCCACGGCGCCGAGACGCCCAGCGGCAAGGTGCAGCTCTCGCCGGCTCCCCAGCACCGCGAGCCAGAGGCGGCACTGAACACCGAGTACCCGGTGCGCCTGCTGACGCCGCCCGCGCACCATTTTCTCAATTCCACTTACGGCAACCTGGAGAACCTGAACCGCGCCGAGGGCGGCGAGCCGCATGTCCTGGTGCATCCCGACGACGCCCAGCAGTTTGGCCTGCACGACGCTGCATACGCCCGCCTGGAATCTGAGATCGGTGCCGTGCGCCGCCGCGTGAAAGTCACCGACGCTGCGCAACCGGGCACGGCGGTGGTGGAAGGCACCTGGTGGGGCCTGTCCGCCCCCGACGGCACCAGCATCAACGAGCTGACTGCTCAGACCCTCACCGACTTGGGCGGCGGCAGCACCTTTCACAACACCCGCATCCGGTTGGTGCCGGTGGAGGGCTAGGCTGACCCTTCCTCCACGCGAGGTGCTGGACCTGCTCTATACCGATTGGTACCGCTACGAGTCATTGTGTTCTCAGGCGTTCTGTTTGACTGAAGAGCCTTTCGAATGGTCGGCCAATGGCTTCCTGCTGCAACAGCAGGAGTGGCCGATTCGTGCCTGGTACTTCGATCACAGTGGCGTCCAGCTACGTGATCTGCTGGCATGGCGGCGTTTCTACGTTATGCCGGTGTAGCAGATCTGGCACACCGAGGCGGAGGGGCCCCGACGTTCAGGTCAGGCACCTCCGCTGTTTGACATCGGCCGAGGCTCTTTCGCCCGCAATCCAGCCAATGGGCACTTCACCGTTGAGTTCTTCTTCGGGCCCAAGTATGGACGTGGATACGAACTCGGGCCTGATGGGCAATCTCATTCTGTGTGGGTTTCGTAAATCAGTGAGCGGGTGAGACCTGCAAGGCTTTATGGTGCTGAGCGCTTCTACCTCGCCATGTCGTAGGCCGCCTGGGGCAGAAACTGCCCGGCGCTGGAGCCGCCGCCAATCCCACAGTTGCCGTCCGACTCGCCGGGATTTTTGATCCACAGCAGCATTTCCAGCCCGCTGGTGTTCGCCGTCACTTGCGACGGACTGCCCAGTTTGCGCCCGCCGGGGTTGCACCACTCGCCGCCTGCCGGGCCGGCGCCGTTGCGGCTGGTGTCAATGACGAAGCGCCGACCGCCGACCCCTAACCCATTGAGGGCGTTCGTCACGGCGTTCCCGTAGGTCGTGCTGTCGCTGGTGAGGTAATAATTCGAGACGTTCAGGGCAAAGCCTCGTGCCCGCGCCACATTGGCTTTTTTCAGCCGGTCGGCCATGTCGGCGGCCCCAATCCAATTGCTGTTGCCGGCGTCCAGGTACACCTTGGCGTTGGGGGCGTTCGTGGCCAGCTGATCCACGGCGTAGCTCAGGAGGCCCAGCCGGACGCTCTGCTCGCTGGCGTTGAGGCACTGGGTCAGTTGTGCCAGCGCATCGGGCTCAACGACCACCACGGCAGCCCGCTGCCCCAGGCCCAGGCTGAAATTACGAATCCAGGTGCGGTAGGCGTCGGCGCTGCCTGCACCCCCCGAACTGTGTTGCCCGCAGTCACGCCCAATGATGTTGTAAGCGACCAGAATGGGCGTTTTGCCCGCCTGAGCCGCCGCCGCCGCGTAGCTGTTCACCGACGAACGGACGTCGCCGCTCCAGTTGCCAAACCAGCGCGCGGCGGGCTGGGTGGACACGCGGCTGCGAATCAGGCTCGTGCGGCCATCGTTCGGGTTATTCCTGACCCACGTGGCCGCGGCGCCGCCAGGGTCGGCGTAGAAGCTGACTGCCTGGGCAGACAGCTGGGGCTGTTGGGCCTGAGCCTGCGGCGTCAATTGGGTGGCCTGGCCACAGGCGGCCAGCAGGAAAGCGGTTGAAAGCATCAGGGCAGAACGCTGCATAAGGCTCCTCGGGTGCACGGCAAGAGGGAAGAAATGAGCGAAGCGGCGGAGCCTACACCTGAAAGCGCTTTCGGCAAAGCGAACGGCAGGCCTGTTGTGTGGAATAGGCTGAGTGTACACAGCATCTGACAGACAGGTCGAGCAAAATTGAGAGCCCGCTGCCTAGATTGACCCTTCGGGAATAGAAATAGGCTTACTGAGAAATGAAAGCGCTCTCAAATTGGGAGTGATTGAAGTAAGGCCAGACACCTCTAGATCAGGCGCTACCTTGACCCACCATTTCCTTCCATTTTTCGGCGTCGTCTCCGACGGCCAGCACCTTACCGCCGCGCACCAGGGGCAGCTTGAGCAGTTCCGGCGTCTCGATCACCTTGGCGATCACGCTGTCCTCGGTGGTGCGGAGATAGGCGAGATTGCTGCGTTCGTAGGCTTTACCCTCTAAGTCCAGCAGGGCGTTCAGGCCATATTTCTGCACAAAGCGGGTCAGTTCCCCTTTGCTGATGGGGCGCTCGTGCAGGTCCACGAAATGCACCTTGACCTTGCGCTCTTTGAAAAAGCGTTCGGCGGCGCGCGTCTCCTTGCTTTTGCGGGTGCCGAAAATTTGCACCTGAAGGTCGCTCATGGGCCTCAGTGTAATGCGGCGTCTGCGGCCAAAAGGCGGCCCGCTGGTCTAGAAAGGCCGGCGGGCGGGACGGACATGCCTTAGTTCGTATAGAAGCCGGGGCCGTCGCTCAGATGACCCGAGACCGGCAGCCCCAGGTGGTCGTAGGCGTGGGCCGTCGCCACGCGCCCACGCGGCGTGCGCTTGATAAAGCCCAGCTGAATCAGGTAGGGCTCGTAGACATCTTCCAGCGTCAGCGAGTCCTCACTGATGGCGGTCGCCAGCGTATCCACGCCCACGGGGCCACCGGCAAAGCGGTGAATCAGGGTTTCGAGGTACTTCTTGTCGCGGTCATCCAGACCGGCGCTGTCCAGCCCCAGCTTGTCCAGGGCGTCATGGGCGCGGGGCAGTTCAATGGTGCTCTCACCCGCCACCTCAGCGTAGTCGCGCACGCGGCGCAGCAGCCGCTTGGCAATACGCATAGTGCCGCGCGACCGGGCGCCAATTTCAATGGCGGCTTCCTCAACCAGCCCGAAGCCCAGCAGGCGAGCGTCGCGCAGCAGGTTGACCCCAATCTCTTCCGGGGTGTAGTACTCCAGGTGCTCAATGATGCCAAAGCGGCTGCGCATGGGCGCGGTAATTAGGCCAGGGCGGGTGGTGGCCCCGACCAGCGTAAAGCGCGGCAGGGGCAGCTCAATGGTGCGGGCCGCTGGTCCCTGCCCCAGCACGATGTCCAGCTTGAAGTCTTCCATCGCGGGGTACAGGTGTTCTTCGGCCACACGGCCCAGGCGGTGAATCTCATCAATGAACAGCACGTCGCCCTCTTCCAGACTGTTGGTGAGGATGGCCGCCAGATCGCCCGGCTTCTCGATGGCTGGGCCAGAGGTCACGCGAATGTTCACGCCCAGTTCGTGGGCGATGATGTGAGCCAGGGTGGTTTTGCCCAGACCGGGCGGGCCAAACAGCAGGGTGTGATCCAGCGCCTCGCGCCGGCCCTTGGCGGCCTGAAGGTAGACCGTCAACTTCTCCTTCAGGCGCTCCTGCCCGACGTATTCCGTCAGGGTCTTGGGCCGCAGGGCGGCGTCGAGCGGTTCAGTCATACCAAACAGTGTAGCGCGATTCTGCCCAGAGCGGAATATCCTAGGCACAGTTGGAAGCACCTGGGGCGCCCGGGCTCAGTTGGCATACTGGCGAATCAGCCCTGGAAGGTCGCGGTCCAGGGTGCCATCCACAACGGCTGTGTTGCCGTAGACCCGCACAAAGCGGCCCTGGCTGTCCACCACACTCAGCTGGTCGCCGTGTAAGCGGGCGGCCGCTGCGGCGCTGGCCCCGGCGGCCTGGGCGTTGGTGGCCCCGCTCCCTTGCTCCTCTTGTATGTGAGCGCTGTGGTCCTGGGCCGCTGGCAGGGGTTTAACGTTGGTCACAAACATCTCGCGCGCGGCCTCGTCAATGGCGGCGGCTTGGCCGGTCAGACCCGTAAACGCTGGGTCAAAGCGCGCCAGGTAATCGCGCACCACGGCAGGCCGGTCGTTTTCGGGGTCCACGGTGATGAACTGCACCTGCACCCTGGCCCGCCGCTCGGGCGTGAGGGCCGCGTAGGTATTTTTGAGGCTGGCCAGGGTGACCGGGCAGACGTCCGGGCACCGCACGAAGCCGTAAAAGACCAGCCGCAGCCGGCCGTCGCTGGCGGCCAGGGTGGTGGCCTGACCCCGTTCATTCAGCAGGGCCAGCGCAGGCAGGGGCCGGGGGGTGGGCATGGCGTCTCCGCCCAGCGGAGCAGCTCCGGCTTGCCGCCACAGCAGCAAGGCCGCCAGCACAGCGGCCACCAGCAGCAGCGCGGCGGTCATGCTTTTGGGGGTGAGCAGCTTCATGGGTGCAGGGTAGGGGAGGGGGCCGGGGTGGGGTGTCCCTTGAATGGGTCGGGGCGTTGGGCGGGTTCGTTTACGGTGTGGCCCCACCCCCCAGCCCCCTACCCCGGCGGGGCAGGGGGAGCAGACGTTAGCACTGGGCAGGGGTTGACTGACGCGGCGGACAAGTGCTGTCTTTCTGCGCAGTAGACGCCGTGGCGCTCCTACCGCCCATCGCCCCACGCCCGCGCGCTGCGCGCACGACGGCTTCCGTTGCTGGCCCCGTACAGCCGCAGAGTGGGGACGCTTAAAACACGAGGTTCTACTTTTCAAAGGCAAAAACGTAAGAAAAAGGGCGCTCCTCTTCTTTTCTCTTTGCTGTTCAAAAGTAGAACTTCTGAGCCGCACTAAGCCTTCCTGCCCCCTCAGCACCCAGGTTCAGACGAGGCAGACGAGGCCATTTGTCCGCGCAGCGCGCAGGCCCTTCCGGTGGGGCGAAGCATGGCGTCGAAGCCGGACCCGTGAACGAGTTGAGCAACGTCGTCAACATCAGTAGAAACTCTTGCCCAGCGCAGCGCTGCTCCCCCTGTCACCAGGTTTCAGGCGCGTCAGTCAAACCAGCGGCAACGCGCAGGCCGCCCTGCGCGGCGAAGTCGTTTCCCTCCGGGGGAGGGGGCTGGGGGGTGGGGCCAATCAGTTCAAGACTCCTCTCACCAAGCCAAAAAAGAGACGCCCACCAGGGAGCGCCTCTTTCTTCCCACTGCCTTTACCAGGCGTAGAAAATTGCCAGAATCAGCAGCCACACCACGTCCACCAGGTGCCAGTACAAGCTGGCCGGCGTAATCGAGCCGTGGTTGTACTTGTCCATCTTGCCGGTCATGGTCTGGTAGAAGGGCAGCGCCACACCGGTGCCGCCAATCAGGATGTGTAGACCGTGCAGGCCGACGATGGTGAAGAAGCAGGCCTGCCATAGGTTCTGGCGCCAGTCGCTTTCCACCCCGAACAGCGTGAACTCATATACCTGGAAGATCATGAAGACAGCGCCCAGGATCAGGGTAATAAAGAGGCCCAGGCGGAAGCGGGTCAGCTTGCCGTGGTGGTTATCCTGCTCGGCGCGGTGAATCACGAACGAGCTGGCCACCAGAATCAGGGTGTTCAGCGCGGCCAGCCAGATGCTAGGGCGCAGGGCAGGCGGCTCGGCGGCGCCGATCACGCGCAGGTAGACGTAGCCGGCAATCAGCACGCCGAATAGGCCCACTTCCGAGATGATGAACCACGCCATGCCCATGAAGCCGTTGTCGTACTTGGTCAGGTGATGGTGCGCGACGGGCACAGCATATTCACGGGTGCCCGCCCATTTGAACAGGCTGTACAGGAAGACAGGAATGCTGATGTACAGCAGCACCGTGGCAAGCTGGAACCCGAAACTTGCATCGGCAAAGGGTCGCAGACCGTCGCCGGGCGTGTAGTTGGTAAACCAGCCGAAGCTCAGGCCGTAGCCCATCAGCATCATGCCCACAGCCGTCATGAAGGGCCAGATAGAGTCCTGAGGCAGGTGGATGGTCTTGGGGTCTACCGGAATCAGGGTTTCGCCGCTCTGCTCCCAGTCGTACAGGGGGCGCTCGGTGGGAAAGGACTTGGGGAAGTCGTGGGCGAAGTTGTAGGGCTGGGGCGGGCTGTCCGCCGTCCACTCCAGGGTAAAGCCACCCCAGGGGTTCTTCGAGGCCGTCACCGGGCCACGGAAGCTCTGGATCATGTTCCAGACCCAGACAATACCGCCCGCCAGCAGCGTCAGGGCGCCCAGGGTGGAAATCAGGTTCAGTTCGCTCCAGGCAAAGTTGCCTTCGGGGTAGGTGTAGTAGCGCCGGGGCATGCCCAGCAGACCCAGGATGTACTGCGGCAGGAAGGTCATCCACGAGCCGACCATAAAGAGCCAGAAGTGGGCCAGGCCCAGTTTCTCGTTCATGAAGCGGCCGGTCATCTTGGGCCACCAGTAGTACAGGCCGCCCATCGCCAGGAACGCCGTGCCGAACATCATCACGTTGTGGAAGTGCGCCACGACGTAGTACGACATGGTGACCTGGTAGTCAAAGGGAATCATGCCCAGAGAGACGCCGGTGATCCCGCCGATCAGGAAGTTGAAGATGAAGCCCACCAGCCAGTAGGTCGGGGACTTCATGATGATGCGTCCGCCCCACAGCGTCCCGATCAGGTTGAAGATCTTCACGCCGGTCGGCACCGCCACGATCATGGTGGCGATCATGAAGGCAATCTGCCAGGCTTCGGGCAGGCCCACGGCGAACATGTGGTGTACCCACACCAGCAGGCTGACCAGCACGATGCCCAGAATCGAGTACACCATCACTCGGTAGCCGAACAGCGGCTTGCGGGCCATGGTGCTGGCGATTTCGGCGCCAATGCCCAGGTACGGCAGCAGCATCACGTACACGGCGGGGTGAGAGTAGAACCAGAAGAACTGCTGGAACATGACCGGCACGCCGCCAATGCCGGGGTTAAACAGGCTCAGGCCCAGTTTCAGTTCCAGAAAGGTGACCAGCGCCGCTGCCGTCAGGCCGCCCAGCGAAATCAGCTGCAGGATAGAGGTGGCAAAGATGCTCCAGGCGAAAATGGGCATCTTCCACAGGCTCATGCCCGGCGCACGCATGTTGACAATGGTGGCGGCAAAGTTGGCCGAGCCGAGCAAAGAGGCAATCCCGTTCAGGGTCAGCGCGACCATCAGGACAGCCACGCCGGTCTGGTTGGCGTCCACCGAGAGCGGGTAATAGAAGGTCCAGCCCACGCCAGGGGCGCCGCCGTTGGCCAGGCCCAGCACCACCAGAATGAGGCTGAAGATAAACAGCCACACCGCGAAGGTGTTCACACGTGGCAGCGCCACGTCGCGCACGCCCAGTTGCAGTGGCAGGAACCAGTTCCCGAAGCCAAAGAGGCCAATCGGAATCAGGAAGAAAAAGATCATCAGGGCGGCGTGCAGGGTCAGCACCTGGTTGTAGGCGTTGCCCACCAGGAAGGTGTTGTCCGGCACCGCCAGTTGCAGGCGGATCAGGACCGCCAGAATCCCGGCGATGGCAAAGCCCAGGATGCTGGTGGCGATGTACAGGGTGCCGATCTTTTTATGATCGGTGGTCATCATGTAGTCCTTCAGGACGTGCCACAGCCCAGGGCGGGCGACATGGTCCTTCAGGGGCGCGTGCTGAACGGTCACTGGGTGCCTCCGGTGCTGGCCGCGCCAATCACGGGCACGTCACGCCAGTAATCCGCTTCCTCAGGCAGTTTCAGGCTGCGCAGGTACGCGGCGATATCGCTGATTTCAGCGTCGGTGAGGGTGCCGCCCTTGAGCAGCTTGCCCTTCGACATGTACTTGCTGCCGTCATAGGTGGGCATCAGCGCGCCGGGCTTGACGCGCGGAGCGTGCTTGAGCCAGGGGATGAGCATCTCCTGGGCTTTCTCGCCTTCCCACATGCCGGCGCCCAGGGTGCGGCGCGTGCCGAAGAAACTCAGGTCTGGGCCCACCTGACCAGCAGCCGAGGTGCCCTGCACGCGGTGGCAGCCCGCGCAGGAAGCGGCGCCCGTTTCGGGCTTGCCCTGCAAGAACAGTTGCAGGCCGCGCGCCTCGGCGCTGCCGGCGGCGGGTTCGGGGGCGCGGTAGGCCTTCATGGCGGCCAGGACAGTGTTGTACCGTTCCTGCTCCAGCGCGACGACCTTGTACCGCATGTTGGCGTGAGAAGCGCCGCACAGCTGCGAGCAGTTGCCCTGGTAAACGCCTGCGCGGTCGGTGTCCACCTGCCAGGTCTTCTGCACGGCGGGCATGGCGGCGCGCTGACCGCCGATGTTGGGCGCCCAGAAGCCGTGAATCACGTCGCCACTGGTGACGGTCAGGGCCACAGGCTGCTTGGTGGGCATCAGCAGCTCGTTGCCGTTGGCCACCTTGCCGCCGGCGTCGGCGGTGGTTTCGGGGTACGTGAAGTTCCACCAGAACTGCTTGGCCAGGACGTCAATCTTGGTGGCTTGGTCGGGGGTGGGGTTCAGGATGGCCATCGAGCGCACAGTCAGCACGCTCAGGAAAATCACGATGACCACCGGCACAGCCACCAGCCAGACTTCGAGCTTGTTGTTGCCGTGAAACTGCGCGGGCGGCGCGTCGTGCTTGTCTTCGCGGAACTTCTGCACCGTGTAGAACAGCGCGAACGACACGCCAATAAAGATGATGACCGAGAGCGCGATGGCCCAGATGCTCATCACCCAGATTTCCCGGTTGAAGGCCGACGCCATGTCCCCAATCGAAAGGCTCTGCTGCGCCTGCTGACAGCCGGTGAGCAGGGCCGCGCCAAAGAGGGCCAGGGAGGGCAGTGCCCACCTGGTTCGCCGTGTGCCACTGTGGCGGTGTGTGGTATTCAACGTCACTCCTTTCCTCTGCCCCGCAGTCTAAGACGTTCCGCGTGGCCATGCGTGTGCGGCCGGCCTGATGGGCGGGCCTGCGCTGTGCCGCGCCATTCTACCGAGCGGTCAGCCCAGGGCTGCATGAGACCAGATGAGGGGCCGGGCATGTGTCCTGATCCGTCGTTACAGACCGGCCAGCAGCACGCGGTCCACGGCGCCGGCCACGAACAGCAGCGCCAGGTACAGCATGGAATACAGGTACAGCGGCACCGCCACCTTGCGCTCGACCTTGTGGCCGGCCATCACGTGGCGGTACAGGCGCCAGGACAGCACCAGCAGCCAGCCGCCCAGACCCAGCGCCGAGACGAAGTACAGCCCGCCGACCTCCTGAAAAAACACCGGCATGACGGACAGCACGACCGTGTAGATGGCGTACAGGCCAATCTGGGCCACCGTCAATTTGTCGCCGTGAACGACTGGTAGCATGGGAATGCCGACCTCGCGGTACTCATCTTTGATCATCAGGGCCAGCGCCCAGAAGTGCACCGGGGTCCAGAAAAAGATGATGGCGAACAGAAACCAGGCAAACAGGTTGAGGTCGCCCGTGACCGCCGCCCAGCCCACCAGCGGCGGGAAGCACCCGGCGGCGCCCCCCAGCACGATGTTGTGCCAGGTGTTGCGCTTGAGCAACTGCGTGTAGACCACCACGTAGGTGAGAAAGCCCGCCAGGCTCATCCAGGCGGCCAGCGGCGTGGCCCAGACCCACAGCATCACGAACGAGAGAATCTGAAGCGAGGCGCCGAAGATGGCCGCGTCGCGCGTGCTGATCAGGCCGCTGGTGGTGGGCCGCTGGGCGGTGCGCGCCATCTTGATGTCGATGTCGCGGTCAATAATCATGTTAAAAACGCCCGCCGAACCCGCCGACATGTAGCCGGCCACACTGACCACGAGCAGCAGCCACAGCCCTGGCCAGCCCTGAGCGGCCATCACCATGGCGGTCACGGTGGTCCACAGCAGCAGGCTGATGACCTTGGGCTTGGTCAGCGAGAGGTAGTCGCGCCAGGTGGCGCGGGCGGGGGGGGCGCTCAGGGGTTCAGAGGTGGTCATGCCCGCCCCGCTGCGGGGCGCACCCGCAGGCCCGTCAGGGCGTGAAAGACCAGCAGCGCAGTGACCAGCCACAGCGCGCAGGCCAGCAGCAGGTGGGTCAGCTGCATCCAGCCGGGCGCCTTGAGCGCCACGTTGGCAAAGCCGGCGACCATCTGCGCGCCGATCAGGGCCCACAGCGCCCCACTCCAGCGGTGGACCTCGGTGCCCGGCCGTTCACGGCGCAAAAACGTGCCCAGCCACACCAGAAAGGCGCTGGTCATCACCGCCAGCATGGGGTGAACGACCCGCAGGTTCTCGATCAGGCCCGCCGCTGGGCCAAAGTCGCGTTTGACGGTGGCCAGGGGCGTGCTGCCGTCGGCAGGCAGAAACAGCAGGTCCCCCAGCGCCGTCACGGCGCCGGCCATGCCGAGCAGCAGCAGGAGCAGCAGCCCCACGCCACTCCAGGCGCCCACCAGACCCTGGGCGCGCAGCCGCAGGCGCGATGCACCCGAGGCCCACAGGGCTGTGAGCAGCAGCGCGCCCAGCAGCAGGAACGTGTTGGCCAGATGAACGCCCTGCACAAAGCCGCGCGCCGGGTCCGTGGAGTCGGCAGTCAGCCCCAGCAGCACCTGCACCCCGCCCACCAAGCCTTCGAGAATGATCAGCCCCAGGCTGAGCAGTGCGCCAAAGCGGGCGGGGTGCCCTTTGGGGGTCGTCTGAAAGGCCAGCGCCACCAGCCCGATGGCCAGCAGGCCGCTCAGGCCGCTGGTCAGGCGGTGACTGAATTCAATGACGGTGTGCAGTTCGGGGCTTTGCGGCAGGACCACGCCGTTACACAGCGGCCAGTGGTCGCCGCAGCCGGCGCCCGCCCCCGTGATCCGCACCACGGCGCCCCACAGAATCACCAGCACGTTGTAGGCCAGCGCCGCCCACGCCAGGCGGGGGAGCCACGCCCCCGCCGCGCGGGGCATACTCAGGGTTCCACTCATCGTCACCGTCCTCGCCGCCTGCGCGGCCCCTTCAAGGGCGCGGCGGTCAACGCCCGGCATTGTACCGGGGGGGACTGGGAGCAGATTGTCCCCTGGGGCGGGTGGCGGACACCTGCCCTGTGCCCGCGCCCCTACACTGCGGAGCGACTATGGCGGAAACCATCAACCAGTGGGCGGTCATCACGATCATCCTGAGCGGCCTGGCCCTGTGCGTGGGCGTGTACCTAATCCGGCGCGGTCTGCGCGAAGCCCACATGCGCGCCATGATTGTGGCGAGCAGCCTGGCAACGATCTTTCTGGTGCTGTACCTGACCCGCCTGGGCCTGGGCTATGAGAAGAAGTATGTTGGCCCTGAGGAGTGGCGCACGGCCTACTTTGTTCTGCTGATCAGCCACATCATTCTGGCGGCGGCCAACCTGCCGCTGGCCGTGGGCGCCCTGTGGCACGCGGTTAAAGGCCTGAAGGCCGCTGGCAACCTGAACAACATCGACACCCCGGCGGCGCGCGGCCAGTTCAACAAGCACCGCGCCTGGGTGCGCTGGACAGTGCCGGTGTGGCTGTATGTGGCCGTTACGGGCTGGATCATCTATCTGGTGCTGGGCCGCTGGGGCGAGGTTATCAAGGGCGGCTGAAGCCAAAGACAAGCTGGGCTCCGTGCGTGGTGCGGAGCTTTTTTTGAATTCTGTTCCAGCGCATCTGCCACCAAACCGGGAAGAAGAGAGGGTGACCGGAGGCGCCTTAACGGAGGCAGGCCAGGTCTGACCACGGCGGCTGGCCAGACGGGAGCGGGGTGACAGAGGCCGGCGTCTGTCCGGCCTAGACTCGGCCGCGTGAAGTCTGCCCCCGCGTCGGCCAACGTCCTGCAGTACCCCGAGTTCCGCGCCATGCTGGTGGCCGCCGTGACCAGCACGCTGGCCGGGCGCGCGGTGGCCCTGACGGTGGCCTATCAGCTGTATCAACTGACCAAAGACCCGCTGACCCTGGGGCTGCTGGGGCTGGTGGAGGCTATTCCGGCCCTCAGCCTGGCCCTGCTGGGCGGGGTGGTGGCTGACCGCAGTGACCGGCGGCGCATCCTGCTGCTGACCATCGGGGTGGAGGTGACCTGCGCGGCCCTATTCGCGCTGTACGCGCCGCACGCCGGGGTGGGCGGCATCTGGCCGCTGCTGGCCCTGATTTTTATGCTGGGGGTGGCGCGCGGTTTTTCGGATCCGGCGCTGCCCGCCTTTCAGGCGCAGGTGGTGCCGCGCGAACTGCTGCTGCGGGCGTCGGCGTGGCGCTCCAGTGCCTGGCAAGCCGCTGCCATCATCGGGCCAGCGCTGGGCGGCGTGCTGTACGCCTCGGTGGGGGCGCAGGGGGCGTATCTGGTGGCCTGCGTGCTGTTCGTGGTGTCGCTGGGCTGCGTGGCCTTCGTCAAAAGTAAGGGGCGCCCGGCCTTCACCCCCGGCGAGCCGTTTATGCAGAGCGTGAAAGCGGGCCTGGCCTTTGTGGTGCAGCGGCAGGTGCTGGTGGGCAGCATGGCCCTGGACCTGTTCAGCGTGCTGTTCGGCGGTGCAGTGGCGCTGCTGCCTATTTTCGCCAGCGACATCCTGAGGACTGGGCCGACTGGGCTGGGTCTGTTGGTGGCGGCCCCCAGCGTGGGGTCGCTGGCGGTGACGCTGCTGGCCACGCGGCGCCCGCCTGGCCAGGGTGCGGGGCGCACGCTGCTCGTTTCAGTGGCGGGCTTTGGCCTGAGCATCATCGTCTTTGGGCTCTCGCAGAACCTGGCCCTCAGCGTGGCGGCGCTGATTGCTGCCGGCGTCTTTGACGGCATCAGCATGGTCATTCGCAGCGCGACGCTGCAGCTCAAGACCCCAGACCACATGCGCGGGCGCGTCAATGCAGTCAGCGGCATGTTTATTGGCGCCAGCAATGAGCTGGGGGCTTTTGAAAGTGGCGTGGCGGCGCGGCTGCTGGGCACCGCCCGTAGCGTGTGGCTGGGCGGGGTGGTCACCCTGGTCGTGGTGGCGGCCACCACCCTGCTGGCCCCCGAACTGCGGGCCATGAATCTGGACGACATTGAGGACTGAATTGAGCGCTGGGCCGGTCAGCGGCCTGACGGCTTGGCTTAAAAGGGGCAGGCTTTCCATCGCAAGCTGTCCAGGCCACGCAGCTGCGCAACTGACGGTCATGGACAGGAGTTGAACTTGAGGGGTGTAGTCCCCTCACGGCAACGGAAGGCGGCTGTCAGTTGCTCCCACCCCCTTCTGTTACGCTGCCCACCATGAAGCGCTCCATCCCCGAGTTGCAGCAGGCTGAGGTCCCGCTGGTCATGGTGACGGCCTACGACTATCCCGGCGGGCGCCACGCCGAGGCGGCGGGCGTGGACCTGATTCTGGTCGGTGACTCGCTGGGCAACGTGGTGCTGGGCTACGACTCGACGGCGCCCGTGACACTGAGCGACATGATTCACCACGCCCGCGCGGTGCGGCGGGGAGCGCCCGACACCTTCATGGTCGTGGACCTGCCATTTGGCACGTACCACACCGGCGTGCAGGACGCCATGCGCCACGCCGTGCGCGTGATTCAGGAAACGGGCGCCGACGCGGTCAAGATGGAGGGCGCCACCCCCGAGATTCTGGAGGTGGTGCAGACGCTGACCCGCAACGGGATTCCTGTAATGGGTCATGTGGGGCTGCTGCCCCAGACCGCCACCGCTCAGGGTGGTCTGCGCGTGCAGGGCAAGGACGACGCCTCGGCCCGCCTGACCCTGGACGGCGCCGCCGCCCTGGAAGCTGCCGGAGCCTTTGCCATCGTGCTGGAGGTCATTCCTGCCCGCCTGGCCAAACTGGTCAGTGAGCGCCTGAGGATTCCCACCATCGGCATTGGCGCCGGGGTCCACTGCGGGGGTCAGGTGCTCGTGACCCACGACCTGCTGGGTGTCTACGAGGGCGAGGAGAAGAAAATCGCCAAGCGCTACGCGGAACTGGGCCGCGCTGCCCGCGAGGCCATTGAGGCCTACGCGGCAGAAGTGCGCGCCCGCGAGTTCCCCACCAAGGACAACGCCTTTGTGATGAAGGATGACGTGCTGGGCAAGCTGTACTGAAGGTGATGAAAGAAGGGTGATGGTTGATGGAGAACGCCCTTTTCCATCAACCATCACCTTTAAACCATCTACAGCTTTAAGGGTACAGTCCCCGCAGTGCGCGCGCTTCCAGCACGCGGGTGCAGGCCACGATATACACGGCGGTGCGCAGGGTCACGCCGTGCTTCTCCTTCACGTCCCACAGGCTCAGGAAGGCTTCACTCATGATGCGGTCCAGGCGCTTGTTGATTTCTTCCTCGGTCCAGAAGAACGAGGAAAAGTCCTGCACCCACTCGAAGTAGGACACCGTCACGCCGCCCGCGTTGGCCAACACGTCAGGCACCACCGTCACGCCGCGCTCGGCCAGCAGGTCGTCGGCGGCGGGGACGGTCGGGCCGTTGGCGCCTTCCACGATCAACTTGGCCTGAATGCGCCCGGCGTTCTCCAGCGTGATCTGCTTTTCCAGCGCGGCGGGAATCAGCACGTCGCAGGCCACGTCCCAGAACTCGTCGCGCTTCAGTTCCTCGGTGCCGGGCAGCTCGGTGATCTTGCCGGTGCGGCGCAGGTGGTCCAGGGCGGCGGCTGGGTCAATTCCGGCTTCACTGGCGATGGTGCCGGTCACGTCCTGAATGGCCACAATCTTGGCGCCGTGTTCATGGAAGATGCGCGCGGCGGCCTCGCCCACGTTGCCGAAGCCCTGCACGGCAATTCGGGCGCCCTGCATGGGCATGCCGAGCTTCTTCATGGCCTCGGCGCCGGTCACGAACACGCCGCGCCCGGTGGCGTCGCTGCGGCCCAGGCTGCCGCCCAGGGCCACGGGCTTGCCCGTCACCACGCCCGTGGCGGTGCGGCCCACGTTCATGGAATAGGTGTCCATCATCCACGCCATCGTCTGCGGGTTGGTGTTCACGTCGGGGGCGGGAATGTCCTTTTCCGGCCCGATAATCAGGCCGATTTCGGTGGTGTAGCGCCGGGTCAGGCGTTCCAGCTCGCCGGTGCTGTACTTGCGCGGGTCAATGCGGATACCGCCCTTGCCGCCGCCGTAGGGCAGGTTGACGGCGGCGTTCTTGACCGTCATCCAGGCCGACAGAGCCATCACTTCAGAGAGGGTCACGTCCTGGTGGTAGCGGATGCCGCCCTTGGCCGGGCCGCGCGAGGTGTTGTGCTGCACGCGGTAACCCTCAAAGTGCGCGACCGTGCCGTCGTCCAGGTGAATCGGCACGTCCACCACCAGAATGCGCTTGGGCCGCTTGAGGGTCTCGGCCCAGTAGGCGAGCTTGCCCAGGTAAGGTGTGACGCGCTCGACCTGTTCCAGGTAAATCTCGTAGGGGCCGATGTTGTTGGGGTCAAGGTAGCTGGGAATGGTGTGGGCGCCGGTCTTGGGGCCAGCGTTGTTGGTGGGGTCCTGGGTGGCGGTCATGGGGAAGCCTCCTTCGGAGGGGAATAGGAAGTGGGGAGTGGACAAGCGAGGGCTGATGCTCTGGCTCTAGCTGTTCGCCATCTGCCATTGGCCTTCAGCCACCGGCGTTATGGATACACCCCACGCATGACCGTCGCGCTGTGCAGGCGGTTCAAGGCCAGCGCGTAGGCGGCGGTGCGCAGGTCGGTCTGACTGGCGCGCTGGGTGGCGAGCACGGCGTCTAAGGCGGCGTTCACGCGCAGGTCAATGGCCGCCAGAATCTCGTCTTCTAACCAGAAGAAGTTGCTGGCGTCCTGCACCCACTCCAGGTAATTGACAATCACGCCGCCGATGCTGGCAATCAGGTCGGGAATGACCTTGACGCCGTTCTCGATCAGGAACCGCTCGGCTTCGGGCAGCACGGCGCGGTTGGTGGCTTCTGCGACGTACCGGGCGCGAATGGCGTGGGCGTTGCCAGCATGAATGGTGCCGTAGTCGTAGGCCAGCATCAGCACGTCCACGTCCAGTTCGGTCACCTCATCCGGGGTGATGTCGGTGGCAAAGCCCGCCACGGTGCCCTTGTTCTCTCGCCACTCGGCCAGGGCGCCCAGATCCAGCCCCGCGCTGGCAAAGGTGGCGCCGTTCTGGTCGCTGACCGCAATGACCAGCGCGCCCTGCGCGGCCAGGGTCTGCGCGGCATTGCGGCCCACGTCGCCAAAGCCGTACACGGCCACGCGGGCGCGGCTTAGGCTCTCGCCGGCGGTGTCCAGCACGCGCGCGGTCACCAGGGCGGCGCTGCGGCCACGGGCGTCTTTGCTGCCGTAGCTGCCGCCCAGCGGAATGGGCTTGCCCACCACCACGCCGTTGCTGGTGGTGCCGGTGTTCTCGGCGTAGGTGTCGAGCATCCAGGCCATCATCTGGGCGTCGCTGCCCACGTCGGGGGCCAGGATGTCCTCGTTGTGGCCGATGAGTTCCACCAGTTCGCTGGTGTAGCGCCGGGTCAGGCCTTCCAGTTCGTGTGGGCTGAGAGACCCAGGGTCCACGTCCACGCCGCCCTTGGCCCCGCCCAGCGGCAGGTCGGCCACGGCGGTCTTCAGGGTGGTGATCGCCGCCAGGACCTCGCATTCGTGGGCGCTGACGCCCTCACGCAGGCGCACGCCGCCCATGCTGGGGCCACGCGAGGTGCTGTGAACGGTGCGGTAGCCCTTGAAGACGCGAATGCGGCCGTCGTCCATCCGCACCGGCAGATTGACGCTGACCGTCCGCTTGGGATACTTGAAATACGCGAGGGACTGGTCGGTGACCTCGCAGTGGGGCAGCGCCTGCTGGAGTTGCTCCATAAGGCCCTGCCAGTTGAGTCCTGATGCCCGCATGTAACAGTCTCCTTCCCTTCGGTGGGAACTTTGGGTGGGTGAAAGCTTGGCTGCTTTTGAAGCATACACGCCTCTGAAAAGACGCATAGACAGGTTGGGGGTGTTCCGTCTGGCCGTCCGGGCCGCCCCCGTTGTAGCGGGCGCGGGCACAGGGGTCAAGGCCGCCCAGGCGCGCTGTACACAGTTCAGGTATGAAGCGATTCCAGCCGTGCAGCTGCTGTGATCGCTCGGTTCAACCTTGCATGTGTAAAGCGCCCCAGCTCAGAGCAGAGGACAGCCATGTTCTGCCATGCGGGACGATCTGGTCAGTGGCTTCTTTCTCTCTCTCGTGTGGCCAAGTCCAGCAGGGCGGCTCTGGCGTCAGAGGGGGGGAGGGCAGAGAGGGCGTCGGCGGCCAGGCGGCTGCGGCGCGCAATCTCGGCGCGGGTGGCCTGGAGGGCGCCGCTCTGTTCGGCCAGCAGATGCACGCGCGCCACGTCACCCTGCTGGGCGGCGCGGCGCTCCAGCACTTCGCGCACTTCGGCGGCGTGGGGGCCGTCTAGCAGGTAGAGGGTCGGCGCGGTGGCTTTGCCCTCGCGCAGGTCGCCGCCGACGGGCTTGCCGGTGCGGCCCTCGTCGCCGGTCAGGTCCAGCAGGTCGTCTTGCATCTGAAAGGCCATCCCAAATTCGCGCCCGTAAGTGGCCAGGGCCTCGCGGTGGGCGGCGCTGGCCCCCAGCAGCGCGGCGGGGGCGGCGGTGGCCAGCTCGGTTAGGGCGGCGGTCTTGCCATGAATGACTTGCAGGTAGTGCTCCCAGGCGTAGTCCTGGTAGGCCGCGACTTGAAACTGCAGGACCTCGCCCTCGCAAATGACGCTGGCGGCCGTGCCGAACAGGCGCGTCAGTTCAGCGCTGGCCGGCAGGCCGGAGAGCAGCAGCAGCAGCCGCGAGAGCATGAAGTCGCCGCTCATGACGCTGACCACATTGCCAAAGCGCCGGAACGCCGCCTGATGTCCCCGGCGGGTGTCGGCGTCGTCAATCAGGTCGTCGTGCAGCAGCGACGCCGAGTGCAGCAGTTCGGCGCCCACCGCCAGGTCGCGCACGCCGGCCCAGTCGGGCTGGCCAGGATGGGCGCCCAGCGCCTGAGCGGCCAGGTAGGTCAGCAGGGGCCGCACCCGCTTGCCACCAGCGGCCACCAGGTCGTCGCCAATCAGCTCTATGAACTCCACGCGCGAACGCAGCACCTCGCGCAGCCGCGCCTCAAAGGCCGCGTCCGGCACGCCCAGGGCCACCACGCCAGTCATGGGGTTCAGTATAGAAAAGCGGCGGCGGGTAAAACGTACCGGCCCCACGGTGCTGCCCCAGATCTAAAGCAATTCCCCCGCTTTGTCCCTCGCAGGCCAGGAGGGCCGCGTGCTACAAAACAGGATATGGAAAGCGTCGTGGCTCTTTTCCGCGAACCTCAGCAGGCGCAGGGCGCCTTGCAGGCCCTGCAACAGCGCGGCTTTGACCGTGATCACCTGGGCTTTGCCCTGACCGACGTGGTGGCCGAAGACGATATTGCCCAGCAAACCGGCGTCAGCCCCGAAGCTGGCGCGCCCGGCGGCTCGGCCAGCGTGATCAAGGGCGCCCTGCTGGGCATCCTGGGCGGCCTGGCCCTGACGGTCCCCGTTTGGCTCATCCTCATTGTCTACCCGGTCACGCGCATCTATCAGGAAGGCGGGCTGTTTGGGGTGCTGTTCGGCGTTCTGGGCGGCGCCGGGCTGGGTGGTCTGTTCGGCGCCCTGGCCGGCAGTGACCACGGCGACTACGTGAAGCTGCTGCGCCGCATGGGCGTTCCCGCTGCACAGGCCGAGAAGTTTTACCAGGGGCTGCGGGGCGGGCACGTCATGGTGATTGCCCGTGACCCCAATGGTGCGCGCACCGATGAGGCGCTGAGCCTGATGAGAAAGTTTGGCGCGGTCAAGCTGGATGATGTGGTGGGCGGCGGGCAGCTGCAGAGTGAGCGTACGGGCAACAACGGCCACTAAGCAGCGTTGGCGAGGAGCTTCGGCCTGATTGGGTCGGGGCTTTTTTTTGATGGTGTTGAGTGGTGCGTTGGCCCCACCCCCCAGCCCCCTTCCCCAAAGGGGTAGGGGGAGCAATCGCTGCGCTCGGCAAGAGTTCCTACTGGCGTCGGCGAGCTTGCTCTTTACGTTTATGGGTCTGGCCTTGACGCCATCCTTCGACTTACCTCAAGGGCCTGCGCGCTCCGCGCACAATGGCCTCGCCTGGACCTGGGCGATACGGGGCAGGAAGCCCTGGTGCGGGCGAGAGATTCTACTTTTCAAAAGACCTGATGGTTGAGGCTTCCTCTCTGCTGTGAAGAACTTGTGAAGCTCCCGCGGGGTGCGGCGCTCAGGGCGAGCTTTTTTCGGCCCTGTCCCGCGCACGGCCTATGGATGTTCCAGCCTTTCCTACACTCCACATCCTATGACCTACACCCCCTTCACTCCGGCCATACCAGCGCAGGGTCCGCCGTGGTCAGCCAGGTGGTCGGCAGAGCTAAGTTTAATTCTGGCCCCTCAATCTTCTGCACAGGCACCACACCCACGCCGCTGCCGCAGATCCAGGCGCGGGTGATGCGGGGCAGGTCGGTCCTGTGGGCCAGGCGCGTGACGTGGGATCGCCCCGCCAGAGCCGCCGCCCGCGTGATGCTGGGCAGGCCGCCGGCGGGCACCACCAGCTCGCCGTCCAGTTCCAGCAGTGGTGCCGTCCGGCTGCCGTCCACAACGTGGCCGCCAGCGTCCTGCAGCCAGCCTTCAAAGGCGGGGGCCGCCTGCCTGGCCGCCAGACGGGCGGGCAGATAGTTGCCCGTCTTGTGGGCGGCCAGTTGAGGGTGAACCTGCACGTCCGTCAGGCGCACCGTCACGCCGGATGGGCGGGGGCCAGGGGTCAGGGTACGGTGGGACCAGAAGGTGCCGCCCTCGGTCACCGTGACGCGCAGCAGGCCCCAGGGAAGGGCGTCAAAGGTGGGCAGAACGTGGTCCGGCGCAGGCAGGCCCAGAAAGGCGCAGGTGCTACGCAGCCGGTCCAGGTGGGCGGGCCAGTGGAGCGCTGTGCCGTGCCGGGTCCGTACGGTCGTGAAGGCCGACGCCCCGTGCAGCCAGGCGGGCTGGTTCAGCTCGTCGGGCAGGGGCTTCATCGCCGGTGCGCCGCGCTGAGCCCCAGCCAGTTGCCCAGCAGGGTGCGTCCGGCGGGGCTCAGAACACTTTCGGGGTGAAACTGCACCCCCCAGGCGGGCTGGCCCGGCACTGCCAGCGCCATGACCTCGCCGTCCTCGCTGGTGGCGGTCACCAGGGCGGGGTCCAGGTCACGAACGACCAGCGAGTGGTAGCGCCCAAAGGCCGCGCCTTGCGGCACACCCGCAAACAGGCCGGCGCCGCTGTGGCGCGCGTACTCTGGGCGGCCATGTACCGGGGCGGCCCGCGCAATCTGCCCGCCCAGCACCTGCCCTAGCGCCTGATGCCCCAGGCACACGCCCAGCAGCGGCACGCCGACCTGCAGACAGGCGCGCGTCAGGGCCAGGGTACAGCCGCTGGTCTCGGGCGTCCCTGGTCCCGGCCCGACCAACACCGCGTCCGGCTGGCTGGCCAGGAGGTCGCGCGCCGCCTCATCCTGAGACCGCACGTCTACCTGCGCTCCCAGCGCCAGCAGGTCGTGGGCCAGGTTCCAGGTAAACGAGTCGCGGTTGTCCAGCAGCAGCACCCGCAGGCCGGTTGAGGTCTGGGCCGGGGGCGGCGCCCAGGGACGGCCTGGCACCGGCGGGGCCGGCGGCTGCGCTGGGCGGCCTGGCACGCCCGCCAGCACGCTCAGGAGGGCCTGGGCCTTGTGGACCGTTTCCTGGGCTTCGCGCGCCGGGTCGGCGTCGATGACGGTGCCGCCGCCCGCGCGCACCTCGACCGACCAGCTGCTGTCCGTGCGGGTAAACGCCGCCGTGCGAATCAGGATATTCAGGTCCACCGCCGCTCCGCTGACCAGGCCCAGGCCGCCGGTGTACCAGCCGCGCGGGCCAGGTTCCAGAGCCGCAATCGCCTCCATCACGCGCTCTTTGGAGGCGCCGGTGATCGTGCCGCCGGGAAAGGTGGCGGCCAGCACCTCGCGCAGCGTCACGCCGGCTCTGGCCTGTGCCTGCACCTCCGAGACCAGATGCATGACGTGGCTGTAGCGCTCGACCAGCATCAGGTCGGGGACCGTGACGCTGCCCGGCGCCGCCACCCGGCCCAGGTCGTGCCGCACGAGGTCCACCAGCATGGTGTGTTCGGCGGTTTCTTTCGGGCTGGCGCGCAGCTCGGTCTCAAAGGCGGCGTCTTCCTGTGGCGTGTCGCCCCGGCGGCGGGTGCCGGCAATCGGCCGCGCCGACACGAGGCCGCCGGCCCACCGCACCAGCCGCTCGGGGCTACACGACACCACCACCTCGTCCCCCAGATCGGCGTAGGCCATAAAGGGGCTGGGGTTCACTTCCCGCAGCCGAAGGTAGGCCGCCAGCGGGTCGCCGTGGGCCTGCGCGCGCACCCCGCGTGAGAGGTTGACCTGATAGACCTCACCCGCCCGGATCAGCTCCTGCACGGCCCGCACGCCAGCTGGATAGTCCACGTCATCGGCGCCGAAAGGGCCCACGGTCAGCCTAGGCTCAGGGCCAGGGTCGCCCGACAGCAGGGCCGCCCAGTCCAGGTGCGCCCTGCCCACCACGTCCAGCGTGCCGGCGGCGCGGTCCCACACCAGCCCCGAGGGGTAGTGGCCCCACCACATCGCCTCGCCCTGAGCCGGATGCGTGTTCAGGCCAAAGCCCCGCGCCGCCTCGTATTTCAGGCCGCCCAGCCAGGCGGGAAAGAAGGCGTTCCCAGCCGGAACGTCCGGCAGCTCACGGCGAACCTGGCTCGGCCACGCACTCAGAAATGTATACCTTCCGTACTCCACCACCGGCCCCAGCGATTCCAGCAGCACCAGCCCCGGCGCTCCAGCCGCATGCAGGCGGCGCAGGGCGCTGGCCGGAGACAGGTCGGGGGGCAACACTGGAGGCGCCGTCACGGGGCGGATTCTACTCGTCTCTGCGGCGAAAGCAGGTGCCTGGGTCACGGCCTCCCCAGGCTGGAGCCCTGCCAGGATGTCCAGGCGGCCCAGAGAGCACCCAGTCCCCAGTGCCCTGGGCTAGAACTTCTGCACAAAGACCTTCCATTCGTCGAAGGTGCGGCGCGTGGTCTGGTTGGCCAGCCGAATCTTGATGATCTGGTCGCCCGTGGGCGCGGCGCGGCCGGCGGCCTTGAACGCCCGCCGAATCAGGGCCGAAAATTCCGCCTCATTGCCTGCACTCAGTACCCAGTCCTGGCCGGCCTGCACGATGTCGGTGAAGTTACGGCCACTGGCCTTCACCTGCGCCTGCCAGTAGGTCAGGTCGCCGCTGCTGGGCGGCCGGCCCAGGCTGCGGATGTAGGCCGCGTAAATCAGCCCTTCTCGGGCGCCGTCAATCTGCGGGTCTTGCAGGTAGCTGCGCGTGAAGTCCAGCAGGCCGGCGTAGGTGTTGTCAGGCCTCTTGGCCAGCTGACCCAGCAGTTTGAAAAAGGGATTGTTGGGGTGCGGCGCGGCCCCGAACGAATCGAGAAACACCCGCAGGGTCAGGTCGCTCAGCAGGGTGCTGGCTGCGGGCGCGTGCACGTTGCGCCGCAGTTCGGCGCGCACCTGGGCCGCCTGCGCGGCGCTCAGGGTTCCCTCGCGCACGCCCCGCGCCTCCCACAGGCCGCGTTCCTGGGCGCTGCTGACGCGGCCCAGCACCTCCAGATACGCGCTGTCCAGCGGTCCCCGGCCCGCCGTGCCTGCCCCAGGCGCGCTGCACACGAAGCCCACACAGCCGCTCTGGGCGTAGGCCACCGGCATAAGAAGCAGGGCGAGGAAGGCCGCGCGGCGCAGAACCAGAGGAATCATGGCCGCAGGTTAGGCCCTGGGCCGTTGCATGGGCGTTTCGTGGAGGTCACAACGAAAAAACCCTTACGTTGTGTCCGGGTTTCCGGAGTAGACTGGGGGCATGTGGGTTTCGACCAAAGCGCAATACGGCCTGCGTGCCCTGATTGAAATCGCGCGCCGGGGCGGTGAGGCCGTACCTCTCAAGGACGTGTCTGAACGTCAGGGCATCAGCCAGCACTACCTCGAACAGATTGCCAGCAACCTGCGCCGCGCGGGCTTTATCAAGAGTATTCGCGGCGCGCACGGCGGCTACCGCCTGGCCCGCCCCGCCCAGGAGATCAGTGCCTACGACGTGGTGACCGCCATGGAGGGCAGCATCGCCCCGGTGTCCTGCGTAGAAGACGACCATGTCTGCGAAAGCCAGAACGTCTGCGGCACCCAGAACCTGTGGCACCGCGTGGACAGCGCCCTGCGCGACGTGCTGGGAAGCACCACCCTGGCCGACCTGATGGTCGAGAGCGAGCAGCAGCAGCACGCCCGCTTGGTGCAGCTGGAAAGCAGTTACGCGCACCCGCCGGTTTAAACTTCGGTGAACTGCGGGACCAGGGTCAGCGTCTTGCGCTGGCCTTTTTTACTGTTCCGCCTCGCCGTCCTCGGGCACCAGCGGCGCGATGGCCACGCGCACGATATGCGGCGTGACGCCTTCGGTCTCGACCGAACGGTAGCGGCCCATCAGGGCCGCGAGGTCGCGTTGCAGAGCCTTGGCCTGGTCAGGCGGGAGACTCAGGACGCCCCAGGAATCCCACACCGCCGGCCCCTGGTCACTGAGCAGATACTCGAAAAAGCTGTTGGGGGCTTCCGGGTCAGGTTCGGGTTCAACGTTGCGGGAGATCAGGCCCTGCTCTGAGCCGATCAGATGCAGCCCGATGCGGCGCTGGCCCGCCGCCTGCACCCAGGCCGCGCCGATAGAGCGGGTCAGCCGCGCCTGCCACCGCCCGAAACTGGCCGCCGACAGCAGGGTGTCTGATACCAGTGGGGTGGAGGCAAACGGCACAAACAGGGCGCCTGGGGCTTCGTATAGCGGCATGGCGCGCCCGGCGCGGGGCTGGAGGCCCGCGCGGCGCAGCAGCCCGCAGGCCAGAAACTGCCGCACCCGGTACTGCAAGGTGCTGATGGGCAGCCCGGCCTCACGCGCCGCCGCCTGGGCGTTCAGGACGCGGCCCAGAAACGGCCCCAGGGCGCGCACTGCCCGCGCGTCCAGCAGCAGCGCCGCCGCCTGCGGGTCTGTCACCACCACAGGTCTTTGACGGGAAGGCAGTGTCATTGGTCAGAGGGTAGCTCGCACGCTGCGGGGCATGTTCACCCTGATGCTCTCTGGTCCCTTTGCCCGGCTGTGGTGGGCCGGCCTGATCAGCATGACCGGCAACTGGCTCCTGGCGGCGGCGCTGCCGGCGCAGGTGTATCTGGAGACCCGCTCGGTGCCCGCCGCAACGCTGATGTTTCTGGCCGGCACCCTGCCTCGGGTGCTGCTGGGCTCGCTGGGCGGGGTGCTGGCTGACCGCTGGCCCCGGCGTGACGTGCTGCTGGCCAGCAACTTGCTGGCGGCTCTGGCGCTGCTACCGCTGCTGGTGGGCGGGGGCGACCTGCCGCCGCTGTGGGCGGCCGCCCTGTCCTCTGCGCTCCTGGCGCTCGTGACGTTGCCGGTGGGCCCTGCCGAGGGCGCGCTGCTGCCAACGCTGGTGCCCGCCGACCAGCTGGCCCGCGCCAACGCCCTGAATGCCCTGAACAACAATCTGGCGCGGCTGGTGGGCCCGGCCCTGGGCGGCGCGCTGCTGGCGGCGCTGGGGCTGCGGGCCGCCGTGCTGGCCGACCTGCTGTCGTTCCTGCTGGCGGCGGCGCTGCTGCTGGGGGTGCCGCGCACGCCCGCCGCGCCGGGAGCCGCCCAGACGCGGCTGCGGGCCGCGTTTGTGGCCGGCTGGCACACCGTGCGCGGCTCGCCGCCACTGCGCCTCCTGGTAGGGCTGGCCGGCCTGTCGGCGCTGGGGGAAGGGGTGTTCGGTCCCCTGATCGCCCCCTTTGTGGCCGAGGTCATGCACGGTGACGCCCGCACCTACGGCTGGCTGCTGAGTGTGCAGGCGGTGGGCGGCCTGGTGGGCGGCGCGCTGGTGGCCCGGTTCGCCGCGCATCTTCGCCCGGAGGCCTTGCTGGTGGCGGGCAGTCTGGGGCTGGGCCTGGGCGACCTGGCGGTTTTCTGTCTGCCGCTGCTCACTCCGCAGGTGTGGCCGCCGCTGCTGGTGATGGCGCTGGTGGGCCTGCCCGCCGCCGCCACCGGCGCGGGCTGGACCACCCTGGTGCAGCGCCTGACCCCGGACGCCGCGCTGGGCCGGGTCTTCGGGCTGGCTGGTCACCTGATGGCCGCCGGGGTGCTGCTGGGCACAGGGCTCGCCAGTCTGGCGCGTGGGCCGCAGGGCATTCTGGCCGTCATCTGCCTGCAAGGGGTGATTCAGGTGCTCGTGGGCCTGGCGGCCCTGCGCCTGCTGGGCCGGACAGGCCGGGCGGCCGCCCCCGTATCCTGAAGGCCGTGTACCGTTCGCTGCTGAAGCCTGCCCTGTTTCGCCTGGACGCCGAAGACGCCCACCACCTGACCCTGGGGGGCCTGGAGGCCGCCTCAAAGGTGCCCCTGTGGCCCCAGGCGGCGCGCGCCCTGACGGTGCCTGGCGGCGGGGCCCTCACGCAGACGCTGTGGGGCCAGCGCTTCGCTTCACCCGTAGGCCTGGCAGCGGGCCTGGACAAGAACGGGGTGGCGGTGCCGGCTTTCGGCGCGCTGGGCTTCGGGTTTCTGGAGGTCGGCACGGTGACGCCATTGCCGCAGGCGGGCAATGACCGGCCCCGACTGTTCCGCCTGCCAGAGGACGAGGCGCTGATTAACCGCATGGGCTTTAACAACGCGGGCGCCGCTGCCCTGCACGCCCGCCTGAGCGGGCTACGCACGCGCGCTGTGCCGGTCTGGGTGAACATTGGCAAGAACAAGGCGACGCCCAACGAGGACGCCGCCCAGGATTACCGCCGCTGCGTGGCGGCCTTGCAAGACGTGGCCGACGCCTTCGTGGTCAATGTCAGCAGCCCCAATACGCCGGGTCTGCGCGCCTTACAAGCGGCAGATGACCTGGCTGCCCTGGTGCGGGAGGTGCTGGCAGAGGTGGAGGCCGGTCGTGTTCGCACCCTCAGCGTCCCGCCCGTCCTGGTGAAGCTAGCGCCTGACCTGCACCCCGCCGACTTTGAAGCCAGTGTGGACGCGGTGGTGAATGCTGGGGCCGCTGGTCTGATTGTCAGCAACACCACCCTGGCCCGCGACGGCCTGAGTCACCCGGCTCAGCGGGAAGCTGGTGGCTTAAGCGGCCGCCCTCTAACGGCCCGCGCCACCGCTCTGGTGCGCGCCGCCTTTCGCCAGACGCAGGGGCGCGTGCCTATTGTGGGCGTGGGCGGCATCTTTACCCCCCAGGACGCTTATGACAAGATTCGCGCAGGGGCCAGCCTGGTCGAGGTGTACTCCGCCCTGATCTACCGTGGCCCCGGCCTGGTGCGCGAATTGAACGCGGGCCTAGCCGAGCTGCTGCGCCGCGACGGCCTGAGGACGGTCGAAGACGCGGTGGGCCTGGACGCCTAGTGAGAATGGTGGAGAGGTCAGGAGCTCAGCACGTCCAACCTCTCTGGCTGTCAGTGCCCGCTGGTGACTTTCAAGCCCACGATGGCCACCAGCATCAGCGCCATGAAACCCATGCGGGCCGCCGTGGCTGGTTCGTGAAACAGCACGATGCCGAGGATGCCCGCACCCACCGCGCCGATGCCAACCCAGACCCCGTAAGCCGTGCCGATGGGCAGCGTCTTGGTGGCCAGACCCAGCAGGGCGAGACTGGCGACCATGCTCATGAGCGTCAGCGCCGTGGGCAAGGGCCGCGAAAACCCTTCCGTGTATTTCAGGCCAATAGCCCAGCCGACTTCCAGAAGACCTGCCAGAACAAGCAGTGTCCATGCCATACCGTGACACCTCCAGTGTGTCTGCGCCGTCTTGTCGTGACCGGGTACGGCGGGGCTCTCGTCCGGAAGTCAGCCCGCTGGGGGCGACTCAGGCCACTGTAACGCGGCAATGTAAGCAGCAGAGGAGAAGCGTGTCAGGGTGCGTTGACACCGCACCTAATGGATCTCAAGGCGGCTTTAGGTTGTCTGGGGGCAGGTGAGGGTGGCGCCGGGCATGCTCAGGGGGTTCAAGTCCTCAGGAGGCGCCCATGACCGACCCAACACCCGAAACGCCCGTCAGCGATACCGACACTCCCAGCACCGAGCCAACGGAAACCCCGGCTCTGGCCGACCAGCCACCACAGCAGCCCAAGCCGGCAGAGGCTGAGGACGGCACCCACGGTCGCCCCAGCGACGACAGCGACCCCGGCCACAGCTGAGTGCAGCAGCAGGGCCCACCCATTGATTCGGGTGGGCCTTTCTCATCGGCTCTTAGCCCGCGTCTTTGCGGCCGTCCTGGGCCTGGCTGCCGTCCTCGTCGTTCCCTTCCAGGCGGTCCTGGGTGGCGTTCGGCTCCAGGGCCTCGGCGCCCTCGTCTGGGTCCTCACCCGCGCCGGGTTCGTGGCGGGCGCCCCGGCCGGGGTTGGCGTTCAGTTCGGTGGCCTGTTGGTCGGTCAGCTCGGTGCCCACGCTGGGATCTTCACTATTCTGGGTCATGCCCCAGCATGCGCTGCTGGCCTGGCGAGGCCGTGAGAGGGCGGTCAAGACAGGCTGGTCAACGTCAGGCGGGCGCGGCCCGTGGGGGTGGCCAGTTCCGGGTGTCCAGCCGCGATCGCCGCCTCGTCCCGAATCCGGCACGAATCGCACTCGCCGCAGGGTTCCTGCCCGCCCTGATAACACGACCAGGTAACGTTCACCGGCACGCCCACCGCCAGGGCCTCGCGCACGATGTCGGCTTTGGTCAGGTGCTGAAGGGGCGCCACCAGCTGCGCCCCGCGCCCTTCAATCCCTGCTTTGGTCGCCAGGTCGGCCAGACGCTGATAGGCCGCCAGGTATTCGGGCCGGCAGTCGGGGTAGCCGCTGTAATCCACGGCGTTGATGCCCAGGTGGAGGGTAGAAGCGCCGATGGCTTCGGCCAGACTCAGTCCAATCGCAATAAAGACTGTGTTGCGGCCCGGCACGTAGGTCGGCGGAATGATCTCGGCCGAGGTGCCCCCGGTCGGAACAGCCATGGTGTCATCGGTCAGGGCGCTGCCGCCAAATGCCCCGATATTGATGTCCACGACGCAGTGAGTGGCCCCGAAGTGGGCGGCAATCTGACTGGCCCGCTCTAGCTCAATGGTGTGGCGCTGGCCGTAGCGGAACGACAGGGCGGTGCAGGCCAGGCCCGCGCGGGTGGCCAGCCCCAGCACGGTGCTGGAGTCCAGCCCACCCGACAGAAGAACAACGGCGCGTTCAGGCATGATGCGAACTCCGGTTGAATTGGTGGCGAAAAGTGTGACAGTTGGCTGGATGGAGGAGGGGCGGCAATGGGCTCAGGGGCCTGGAGTTGATGCCCTCAGCCGCAGGCCATCTCAGTACCCCAGGGCCACTTGGCCGCCCAGCGGAATTAAGCGCTTGTCGCTGTGGGGATCCAGTTCATCGGGGCGGTACAGCTTGTGCAGCTGGTAGCCCGCCCGCAGCCGGGGGTCGGCCTTAACCGCCTGGGTGATGGCGTTCAGCACGCCAGCGTCTCGGTCGCGGGCTTTACTCCATTCCGGGTGCAGCCAGATGGGCGCGTCGGCCGGCAGGCCCTCCAGGGTGGCCAGGCCGGCTGCAATGTCGTCCGGCTCGTGAACGATGATTTTGACCTCAGCCGCCTGGGCCACCACCTCGGGCAGAGGCGGCTGGCCAAACGGCTTGGGGCTGAGGGTGACCCAGTCCGCCGCGCCGCGCAGAGGAGCAATGCCGCTGGTCTCCAAGTGGACGCGGCGGCCCTGGGCATGCAGGAGGGTCACGAGCGGTTCCAGGTCAAACAGGATAGGCTCGCCCCCCGTCAGGACCACGAAGGCACCCTGCGGCGCTTCTTGCTCGGCGGCCTCACTCAGTTCCTGCGCCGAGAGCAGCGGCACCGAGTCCGGCCGGTAATCCCGGTGCCAGGTGCCGGCGCTGTCGCACCACGGGCAGGCCTGGGGGCAGCCGTACAGGCGGATAAAATACGCCGCCCGGCCCAGATGCACCCCCTCGCCCTGCCAGGTGTAAAACCGTTCGTACACCGGGTATTTCATTCCCAGTACTCGCAGCTGGAATCGGGTGTTTCCCAGAGGATGACTTTGAGGCGCAGGTCCTGGCCCTGGTCGCCGGGGTCCAAGGTGTCCCGGACTCGCCGCAGCGTTTCGCCGTGAATGTGGGCGGCAATGACTTCGGCGGTGGTGTCGTCCCCCAGCAGGTCGTTCAGGTAGGCGTGGTCCAGCCCGCCCGCCTGGACGTCTTTTTTGGCCCACTTGAGGGTCTTGAAGTCGGCCACCATGATGGCGCGCCGCACATGGGCGCTGGAGCGCAGACGGTCAGCGCGCAGCTCCAGGCGAACCCGGTAGGTGTGCCCGTGGAGGCGGCCACACGGCCCGTCGTAGCCCGTGATGACGTGCGCGGAGTCAAAGGTGAACTCCGTGTTGAGTTGCCAGGGCATGCTCAGTCAGCCCGCGTGTACTCGGCCTTGACCACGGTGTTGATGCCGCCCCGCACGCCATAGTCGCAGGTGATGGTCATGCGGACCGGCTCCAGCAGCCGCACCAGGTCGGCCAGCACGCGGCGCGTGGCGTGTTCGTGGTAGATGCCCACGAAGCGGTAGCTGGTGAGGTAATACTTGAGGCTCTTGAGCTCGACGCACTTCTCGGCCGCGACGTAGCGGATTTCCAGTCGGCCAAAGTCGGGCAGGCCGCTCCAGGGACACACAGGGCTGAACTCGTCGGTCGAGATCACGATCTCGATGGGCTGGCCGGGGTACGGGCTCTGGTCGTCTTCCCGGACATGCGGAAAAGTGTCCAGAATGGCCACATCAATGGCCGACAGGTCCTGAACGTCGTAGCGGCGCTGAAACCCGGTCTGGGCGTCGGCAGGGTGAAGCGTGGTGGTCATAAGTCTCCTCTGGCTGCGCGGGGCAGCAGGCCAACAAAACAGGTCGGCCCGGCGTCATCTTAGCCGCACTTCATTCAGCTGGTGGCGGAATCAGCCGCTGAGCAGAGCCGAGGTGTGTAGAGGGGAGACAGAGGTCTGATCAGCAAGGCGTTAGAGCCACTGTGCCGATTCGGAGCTTGCCCAGACTGCATCTGGACGAGTGGGAAAGTCACCTGGTCCTGAGTCTGCGTGCCAACTCATACAGACTCCGATTGAATCGTTTGCAAAAACGATGAAATCCGAGCGGACTTGCAAAGCTGCGCAGTAGAGCGAGAAGGAGCAAAACGGGTTCCGGACGTGGAGTTGGCAAATCGGCGTTTTCCCGATTTGTCAATGAAACAAACGGAATCCGTATCAGCCCTCTGGCAAAGGGCCACTGCAAGAGAAAATGGGCGGCCAGTGTCGCCGCCCAAAGTGAGGTCCTTACGCCGGTTGTTCCAACAATCTAAATCGGCCGCGCGCCACCCATTCCAGATCTGGAAACTGCCCGGCACCCTTTTCAGTGCTGTTGGCACACATGATTATCCTCACGTGCCGGCGGATCTGCGCGTCGGTGTGGGTGGTCTGCTGCGCGCGCAGAGCCTGCACAATGTCCTGCATTGAAAACGTGCCCTCCGGATGCCCGGCAGCCAGGTCGCGGGCCACGGCAAGGATGTCTGTTCGGCACGTCATCTGTGCAGTGTGACAGGACCGCAGGAGAAGAATTGGAACCAGTCGTGGCGCGCTCGACACCGCTGGGCCACGCTTCAGACAGCGGCCACACAGACAGGAGCTGGACTCAGGCGGGCACGGCGCGAACCTGCAGCGCCAGGGTGCCCATCAGCTGAGCGTGATGCTCGGCACTGACCTGAAGAATGACTCGGCCTTTGAGATACAGGTCCGATACGGCGTGCACCGTGGTCTGTTCAATGTGCCGCAAGAGGACGGTATACCGGCGTCCTGCGGTCGTGAACTGCACACGGTCCATCGTGCCCGGCACCCAGGACAGGGCCAGGAAAGAAAAACTGCTCATGACTGCCTCGCTTTGCCAGAGCTCCAAATGAAGCCCGAACTTTTACAGTCTATCTGACCCTCATGATGTTCTGATGGCAAGAAAAAATCCTTCTCTCAACTTCATTTGATCGGCGTGTTTTTTGAGATCTAATAGTTCTGCCCATGCAGTTGACACTTCATAAATAAACTATGCTGTTCTGATGTTGAGACTCGAAGGCCTTTATGCAATTTCACCGACCAAACGGATGACACTCTTTGCTGATCCTATTCGGCCTTTATCTGGTGTGCTGGCTTCTGATCTTCAAGCCGTCCAAGACGCCTGCGCGGCCAACGCTGGGCAATGTGCCGTGCAGGTCAACACCGCCTTCGGGTGGATGCAGGGGACCCTCAGTGAGAAGACCCCCGCCCGCCTGCGCCTCCGTTCCTTTGAAGGGCACCTGTCGTTTCTGCCGCGTTCGTGAGGGGTGCGGCAGGCCCCCCCGCGTGCGGCCTAATTTCGGAACGACAACATAAGTTCGTCGCGGTGCCGTGCCGCTTCGTGTTGCGACATGCCGCAGTCCACCAGATAAGCCTCGACGGCTGCGCCCGCCGAGGTCACGGCCGCCTGTTCAGACTCAATACCGCTAAAAGCCATCACGTACAGGCGGAACAGATGCGCAGCAGTGGCAAAGGCGACCTTGTTGGTGTCCATCCCTTAGCCTACGCCTCACCCGTCAGGTGCAGGCCTGCACACCTGGCTGTGAAAGCTCTGAATCTGAAAGAAGGTGCACCGGGTGGCATTCCCGTCTGGTTGATGCTGACGGTGATTGCTCTGGTGGTGGGCAATCTGGTGCTCTGGCTGGTGCTCCATACGCCTCGTTCGGCGTTGGCCGCTGGCGCAGGTGTACTGCCGGTCAATTAAGCAGCGCATATGAGTCACTCAGGAGTCAGGAGAGTAAGGCGGCCACTGGGTCGCTTTTTTGCGCTTATCTGGAGAAGCGCTGCCCCGTGCCAGAGTGATACTGCACGCCGGACCAGAACACGACCAGTTGCTGCACCAGCGCTTCCCACTCGGCAACGGCATCTGGCTTGTGTACGCACGCGCTCACACCCAGGCCATACGCCCGCGTCAGATCGTCCTCGCGCAGAGCCGCCCCGAGCACCATGACCGGCATCGTCGCCCACGGTCCCTGCTGCCGAAGACAGGCCAAGACTGCCCAGACCTGCTCATCGTCCAGGTGGAGCCCCAACAGGACGACCTGCGGGCCGGCGGGCATAGTCGTCTGCACATATGACCGCGCGGCCTGCCCTCCAGGCACCACAGTCAGAACCACCTCGGGGGCGACCAACTCGAAGACCGCCTGGATCAGCGTGCGGTCAAATGGTGAATCCTCGATCAGCAAAAAGGTCGGTGTCGAGGGCATCCCCGAGGTCTATCACTGTTGAGATAGCTTTGAGACTCTAGAGCTTGGTTAAGCCTTAGGTGTTGTGGGACTGTCCCTATATTCCAGTCGTGAGTGGCCAGCGTACTGCCATCTTGATCGCTGTGCGATGCCTCTGACCAGCTGAGCCTTTGGCCTCTGCTAGAACAGTCTGGTTGACATAGAGATCAAATCCCCTGATCGCTCCGAGGTGCGTGGACCTCTGACGAGCTGATCTGATTTCCGGCCGACACCGACCCGAGCATTCCGCCGCGCCTGTACACTCACGGACGCGCTGAGGCCCGGAAAGCGGCGCGGATGCAGGCAGCCGTGGGCCTAGATCATCTGATCCCGGAAGAGCCGTAGGGGTAAAAGAGGGGTAACGAAGTGGAAGAAAAACCTGGAAAAGCGCCGCGCAGCCGCGCCCGCATGCTGGAACTGGTGTTTCCCAAGGACACGAACTATCACGGTACTGCCTTTGGGGGCTGGGTTCTATCCCTGATGGACAAGGCGGCCAGCATTGCCGCTGTGCGTCATGCCGGGGGCAACGTGGTGACGGCGCGCATGGACGGCGTGGATTTTCATGTGCCCATTCGGGTGGCGGACGCCGTGGCCCTGGACGCCCAGGTGGTCAAGGTGGGCCGCACCTCCATGACCATCCGGGTGGATGTCTACCGCGAACACATGGCCAGCGGCGAGCAGGAGATAGCGACCACCGGCTACTTCGTGTTTGTGGCGCTGGATGACGCCGGGAAGCCCAGAGCGGTGCCGCCCCTGCCTGAAGGCCAGGACACCAGCAGCGTCCAGCCGGACCCAGAGGCCCGCCCATGAGTGACGACCTCTCGCCGCTGCTGCACCTGACCCTGGTGCGCCACGGCCTGACCGACTGGAACGGCTCCGGGCGCTGGCAGGGCTGGACCGACACCCCACTGGGCGAAGCGGGACAGGCGCAGGCCCTGAAATTGAGAGACCGGCTGGCTGGGCGCACCTACGACGCCATTCACAGCAGCGATCTGAGCCGCGCCGCTGACACCGCCATACTGGCCCTGCCTGAGCAGCCCCTCATCCTGGATGTGCGCCTGCGCGAACTGGCCTTCGGAGCATTTGAAGGTGTGACCACCGACGACGTGCTGCACGACGAGCGGTATGCCGAGTGGCAACGCGACCCCTGGGGGCAGCCGGCCCCCGACGGCGAGAGCCTACAGGAGGTGGCCGAGCGCCTGCGCGACTGGGCCGAGGGTCTGGCAGGTGGGCGCGTGATCGCCTTCAGCCACGGCGCAGCCATCCGCGCGCTGCTGTGCGACCTGTTCAGCTGGCCTGCCACACCGCAACCCGGCTACGTGCTGCCGTTTCCCTATCAGCTCTCCCATACCAGCCTGACCACCCTGACCCGCGTGGACGGCCGCTGGACCCTCCTGACCTACAACGACCACGCTCATTTGGAGGAGTAAGGAGCAGGTTGTGGGAAGTAGGGAGTGGGAAAAGATAGGAGCAGGGGTCATACGCCCCTGCCCCCGTCCTCTGCTTCACAGCTTTCTGTGTCCCCTATAGGCGTGGAGGGAGCAACAGCCCTACCTGTTTTTAAAAGTAGAACCTATTGTTCACACCCGCACACCTTTCCCCAATCCCGCCCAGGTCCAGGCGAGGCCATTGTGAGCGCAGCGCGCAGGCCCTTCCGCTGGGCGGCAGGATGGCGTCGAGGCCAGACCCGTGAACGAGTTGAGCAACGTCGCCAACATCAGTAGAAACTCTTGCCCAGCGCAGCGATTGCCCCCCCTGCCCCCCTGGGGGAGGGGGCTGGGGGGTGGGGACGGCCATTCAGAAACCGCCACGTTCGGTAGGTGCATACCCTTTGATTGCTCAAGCGTTGCGCGCTGTCGCCCTCGCCGTCTACAGATACCGCGCCGTCACCGACCGCTCACAGCCCAGCAGCCCCTTCGGCGGCCCGCTGTACAGCACTTCCCCGCCGGCCCGGCCCCCCTCCGGCCCCAGATCAATTATCCAGTCGGCCTGCCGAATCACATCCAGCTGATGCTCGATCAGAATGACGCTGTTGCCGCCGTCCACCAGCCGGTCAATGATCCCCATCAGCAGGCCGATGTCCGACAGGTGCAGGCCCGTGGTGGGTTCGTCCATGACGTAGACGCTGCCTTTCTTGTGCAGTTCGGTCGCCAGCTTCAGGCGCTGCGCCTCGCCGCCCGACACGGTGCTCAGCGGCTGGCCCAGCGTCAGGTAGCCCAGGCCCACGTCGTTCATGGCTTGCAGCACCGCGCGAATAGGTTTCTCGGTGAAAAAGGCCAGCGCAGTTTCGGCCGTCATGTTCAGCACGTCGCTGATGGTCTGGCCCCGCAGCGTGTGGCGCAGCACTTCGGGCTTGAAGCGTTTGCCCTCGCAGACCTCACACACCGCCGAGATCCCTTCCATAAAGGCCAGGTCGGTGTAGACGACGCCCAGGCCCGCACAATTCGGGCAACTGCCCTCCGAATTGAAACTGAAGAGGGCCGGACTCTGGCCGCTGGCCTTGGCAAACCCCTTGCGGATGGGGTCCATGATGCCGGTGTAGGTGGCGGGCGCCGAGCGGCTGTTGGTCGTCACGCGCGACTGGTCAATGACGATGGCGTCGGGATGCTGCGGGAGAAAGACATCGTGAATCAGGGTGCTTTTGCCGGAGCCAGCCACGCCCGTCACCACCGTCAGGACGCCGGTTGGAATCTCCACGGAGACGTCTTTGAGGTTGTGGAGCCGCGCCCCTTTGACACTCAGCCACCCGCGCGGCTCTCGCACAGACGCCTTCAGGGGCAACTGCTGGGTGAGGTGCCGGCCCGTCAGGGTGGGCGCCGCTTCCAGGCCCTCGACGCTTCCTTCAAAGACCACCTCGCCGCCGCGCACGCCGGGGCCCGGCCCGATGTCCACCACGTGGTCAGCCATCCGAATGACATCCGGGTCGTGTTCCACCACCAGCACGGTGTTGCCCTTGTCACGCAGCGCCCCCAGCAGGCCAGTCAGCCGCGACACATCGCGCGGGTGCAGGCCCACGCTGGGTTCGTCTAGCACATACAGCATGTCGGTCAGGCTGTTGCCCAAGTGCCGCACCAGTTTCAGGCGCTGGCTCTCGCCGCCGGACAGCGTGGCGGTCTCGCGGCTCAGGCTCAGGTAGCCCAGGCCAATCTCGACCAGGTGGGCCAGCCGCTCGGCCAGGTGCGCCGCCACGCGGGCTGCTGCGGGGTCGGTGAGCCCCTGCAAGAAGGTCAGCAGTTCGGTCGCTTCCAGGTCCGACAGCTCAGCGATGTTCTTCCCCTCTAGTCGCGAGGCCAGCGCCGCAGCGTTCAGGCGCGCCCCGCTGCAGACCGGACAGGTCTGGCTGGTCACAAACTGCTCGAACACGGCGCGGCTGCGGTCAGACATGGCGGCGGCGTCTTTCTTGAGGTACATGCGCTCAAAGCGCTCGACCAGCCCCTCGTAGGTCATGTTGATCTCGCCCAGTGAGACCTTGAGGTCACGCCCGTGCAGCAGCAGGTGCAGTTCCTGTTCGGTGTAGTCCTGCACGGGTTTGTCGTTGTCGAACAGGCCACTCAGGGCGTAGGTCTTCCACAGCCACTTGCCGGGCTTGAAGTCCGGGTGCAGGATGGCGCCGCCGTTCAGCGACTGGGTGCGGTCCAGCAGCCGGTCCAGGTCCAGTTGCGTGGTCTTGCCAATCCCCTCGCACTCGGCGCACATGCCCTGCGGAGTGTTAAAGGAGTAGGCGAAGGCCGGCCCCGCCGACGGCTGCCCGGCCCGCGAGAACAGCAGGCGCAGCGGCGCGGCGATGTCGGTGTAGGTGCCCACGGTGGACCGGGACCCGCCGCCTACCCGCTTCTGATTGATGATGACCGGCGCATTCAGGTGCGACACGCGGTCTACATCCGGCTGCCCGTAGTGGGGCAGGAAGCCCTGCACAAAGGCCGTAAACGTCTCGTTCAGTTGCCGCTGCGCCTCGGCGGCTACCGTATCGAACACCAGCGAGGACTTGCCCGACCCCGAGACTCCGGTGAACACCGTAATGCGGTGCTTGGGAATGTTCAGCGAGATGTTCTTGAGGTTGTGTTCGCGTGCCCCACGCACTTCAATGAATGCCCGTTCCGTCATGGATGGTCCTCCTGCTCCCAGCCTCTCTGAGCCAGATGTGAAAATCCCCGACGTTTGGTCTTGAGCAGAGCTTAACCTTTGGGTATCTAGATACGCCTGATACCAGGCATGAAAGGGGAGAGCAGCAGCAAAGTCGGGCGACCTCTTCGAGAGGGCCGCCTCGGTGTCCGCCAGGTCAACCGTTCGTAACCCAAACGCGCGGGGCCGCCGGGGCAGCTGGAACTGGGCGTGGCTGTGGGGCACCGTAAGGACCAGGGTGCCCAACGCCTCACCCGTTGGGCTGCGTACTACGCTCCACATCCAGCGCTCTTGATCGGTCTCGTCGGCGTTGCCCCACTCGCGCGAAGCCCCGAACTCGCCCGGCAGCGGTGGCTCGGCGCTTAGACCAGCAGCGCGGAGGTCGCGCTTGGCCCCGCGCAGCAGCAGATTCAGGTAGGTGCCGTACGCCGCGTCGCCGCCCCGGGCATAGGCATCGGCCAACTTGTCGGCGTGCGTGGTCAGTACCGTCTGCCACTGCGCGGCCAGAACAGCATCCAGCCACTCCCCCAACGCTTCAATCTCATCACTTGGAACAGAAAGAAGGACAGTCATAGAGGCCTCCTTTTGACAGTGTTCTGTCAAGTTAATGAGCCTACTCAAAACGACAGTATGCTGTCAAGATATGGCCCTCACGCCCGCCGCTGCTGCCTTCGCCGACCTCGTGGTGCAGGTGTTTCGCCTGAATGGGTTGCTGCTGGAGGCCGGCGACCGGTTGACGGCCCCCAGTGGCCAGACGAGCAGTCGCTGGCAGGTGATGGGCTGCATCGACCACGCGCCGCAGTCGGTGGCGGCGGTGGCCCGCACGATGGGCCTGACCCGCCAGAGCGTGCAGCGCACGGCCGACCTGCTGGTAGGAGACGGCCTGGCGGCTTACGAAGCCAATCCCGACCACAAGCGCGCCAAGCTGCTGCGCCTTACCCCTGAAGGCCAGCGGGTGATGACCACTATTGAGGAGGCGCAGGCGGCCTGGGCAAATCGAATGGCTGACGGGTTGGATGAAGTGGCCGTGCGAAACGCCGTGGAGCTGCTGGCAGCGGTGGGGCGGGCACTGGCCCGGCGCTGAGACAGCTTTGTTCAGGTGAGGGACAGGCGCCAGGCTCTTTACTGCCTGTCCAGAGCTGCGCATGTTTCCCTATGCGGCTCGCCCTCACCCCTCTCTTCAACAGCTGATGAAGGTCCGCCCCTTACTCCGGCGGCGCCACCTCCAACTCGCTGGCCAGCTCGGCCAGGAACGCGCGCATGGTCAGGGTGCGGCGCCGGGCTTCGGTCTGGCCGGGGAGGGTCCGGAAGGTGCCGTCCAGGCGCAGCAGCTTGGTAAAAAAGTGGTCCACGGTGTAGGTCAGGTCGTCGGGGGTGCGGGCCACCGCCCAGGGGTCTTCGGGGTGCAGCAGCGCGCGCCCCAGTTGCCCGCCCACACCCGCCACGCGCAGGACCCCCAGTGCCCCCAGGGCGTCCAGGCGGTCAGCGTCCTGCAAGGCGGCGCCCAGCGTGGTCTGCGGAATGGCCCCGCGAGAGAAGCTGTGGTCGCGCACAGCCAGCGCGACCTCCTCGGTTTCGTGTGTGGTAAAGCCCAGCCCTGGCAGATGCGCCCGCACCGCCTGGGCACTGCGCTCGCTGGCCTGGGCGCGCTCGGGGTGGTTTTTGGGGAGATTGACGACGTCGTGCGTCAGGGCCGCCGCCACGGCCAGCGCGGCGGGTTCGTCTGGGGCGCAGCGCACCGTCCAGCGGGCGACCCGCGCCAGGTGCCCTTCATCATGGGCGGCGTCGGCGCGCATGTTGCCCTGAACCCAGGTCCACACGGCGTTCAGTCGGGGATCATGCGTCAGCAGCGGCGCCAGAGGCGAGGTCAAGCAGGCTCCTTCATGGGTGCAGTATGCCCCCAGGTGGGGGGCGCCACTTCATGAGATTGGGTGAGAAACCTCACGCAGGCCGGGCCGGGCGTAAGCGGCGGGTGATGCTCCGGCGGCTACCGTAGGGCATGACCGCCGCCGCCCCCCACCCGCCCTCGATTCTCATCGTGGATGACAGTCCGGGGCTGCTGCACACCATGGAGTCCATGTTGCGGCCTCACCTGCCGGTGACCCTGGCCGACAGCGGCAGCGCCGCCCTGGAGCGCCTGACCCCTGACACGGCCCTGGTGCTGACCGACGTGCGGATGCCCGGCATGAGCGGTGTGGAGTTGGCGCAGCGGCTGCGGCGCACCCACCCTGACCTGCCCGTGGTGTTCATGAGCGGTATCGTCGAGGACGAATTGCGTGCCCAGGCCCGCGCGCTGGGGGTGCTGGACGTGCTGCGTAAGCCCCTGCGGGCCGAGCGGCTGTTTCCGGCCTTGCAGGAGTGGCTGGCCGGGCAGCTGACCTTGCCTGACCCCAAGGCGAAGGCGGCCCTGGTGCCCCCCCCGTCGCCTGCTCCTGCGCCGCGCCTGGGTCCCATTCGAGTGACGCCAGAGGCCCCTCAGGTGCCAGCAGCCCCGGTGCCCGCTGAACCAGCTGCTTTGCCGGCGCCCCCAGAGCCCGAAGAGGCGCCCGCCTCTCAGCCTCTGCCTGCTCCCACATCTATCCAGCGTCAGGAAGCGGCCAGCCGCCTCCAGGCCGCCGAGCAGGCCCAGGCGTATATCGCAGGCCTGAGCGTGTTGCCGGGCGTCAGTGCAGCCGGCGCCTTTGACAGCAGCGGCGCGGCCCTGAGCGTGACCACCGAAATAGGCGCCGAGGTGGGTGCATACCTGCGCTTTCTGATGACGGCGGCGCAGACCCTGACCCATCACCTGGCCCAGCCTCTGCCCATCAAGGCGCTGCAAGTCGAATTTCAGGAGCAAGTGCTGGTGGTCTGCCCGGTGCCCGGCGGGGTGGTGGCGGCCCTGGTACGCGACACCCCCAGCGCCAGCGGCGTCAAGGCCTGGCTGCGCCACCGCCTGAACTGAGAGGAAGCCTTATCACTCTCAGGGAGAGGCTGGCTTGTCTGATGCTGCTCACACCGCCTGACGGCCCGACTAGTCTTCCCAGCCAGAAGGCAACTGCTCGCTGTCACGGGCAGAGGAGCACGCTAGGCTGGGTCCCATGGTGATTCTGGCCGAAGCGGGGGCGTCCCCAGCACAGCTGGCCCGCGACCTGGGCGCCGAGGGCGCGCGTCTGGCCGAACAGGGCGTGCGGGGCCTGGGCCTGCCGCCCACCTTTGAGGAAAGTTTTTACCGTCACGGCAATCTGCCGGAGCAGCTGCGCCGCCTCTTCGCGCCTCTGCGCCCCGCGCGCATTGATGAGGACGCCCTGGAAGGACTGGCGGCCCAGGCCCAGGTCCTGATTCGCACCACCTACCTGATGGACGACGCTGTGCAGCAGTTTTACCGGGCGCTGGCGCGAGCCGATCTGGGCCCCGCACTCGTGGTGCGCCGCCCCGGTGAACAGGTGGCCGAAACCGCGCAGGTGCAGCCTCCCGGCACCGCCGCCCTGCACGCGGTCAAGCGGCTCTGGGCGCAGGACTGGGGCTTTGAGGCCGTGCTGGCCCGGCTGGACGACACCGGCAGTGTGGCTCTGGAGGCGCGGCCCACGCTGCTATTGTCCGGTGAGTTGGCGTAGAGCCGCCGCTTCGGAGGGGCCTACTGCCTGGTAAAAGTTGACTGAGCTAGTCGGATTAAGGCAGCATGAAGACATGACCCGTGTTCGTCTGGCCTCCTCTTTGCTGTTCACCTCTGGCTGTCTCGCCGCTGCGGGTGCCTGGGCCGCAGGGTCCTTTCCCCTCACTATCAAGCACAGCCTGGGCACCCTGGCATTTCAGAAGACCCCAGCCCGCGTGGTGACGCTCAGCGAGGAGCAGGCGGAACTGCTCAGTGTACTGGGCATCAAGGCGGTGGGGTTTGGCTCGGGCCGCGTCGAAGGGCGTCTGGGTCAGCCGGCACAGAATCTGAGCACTCTGGCCAAGGGCAGCCTGCAAAGTGCAGTGTTCGTGGGCGCGTACAACCAGCCCTCAGCCGAGCTGATGACGGCTCTGAAACCCGACCTGATTCTGATGGACGGAGAAGAGAGCAGCCGGGCCACCTACGACACCATCAGAAAGTACGGCCCCACCCTGGCCTACAACTACGACACCTTGCCCTGGCGTACCGCTCTGAGCGAACTGGGCCGCCTGTTTGGCAAGTCGGCCCAGGCCCAGCGCTATTTGCAGACCTACGACGCCCGCATTGCCACCCTGAAAGCGCAACTGGCGGCGGTCAGCAAGGCGGCGCCGAACACCACGCTGCTGTACATGTACGAGCCTAACTCCATCATGGTGTTGGGGCGCGGTTTTTCCTTCAGCCGGAACCTCGCCACGTTGGGCCTGACGCTGAACACGCCGGCCGGCATTGACCCGAGCATCAGCTTCAAGCAGCTCAATACCGAGGAACTGCTGACCCTGAAGACCGACCGCGTGCTGATTCTGCGCCGCCTGAACAACGGCCAGATGGTGCCCCGCAACGCCACCGACGAGGTGCTGAAGCGCCTGGGCAAGCCGGTGTACACCTATCCCCTGGACCCGCAGGAAGCCTCCAGCGGTCCGCTGACCGACCTGAAACGCGCCGAGGCGCTGGCCAAACTGATTCGGCGCTAGGAAGCATGGCTCATGGTGCGGTCCCTGCTGAAATGCGGGGCCGCGCCTGTGGCTTGCCTGCTCTCCCTGGCAGGCGGCTGCCGTACCCTGCCAGGGTGAATCCTGAGACCCTGACCGCGCCGGGCCAGTACCCCGGCCTGACCCTTGAACTGCACGACGGCGGCATTCTGGAAATTGTTATCCGCAGCGAGAAGACCCTGAACTCGGTGGATGCAGGCGCCCACCGTGCCCTGACGCGCGTGTGGCGCGACATAGACGACACGCCGGGTGTCCGGGCCGTGCTGATTCGTGGCGAAGGCCGGGGGTTTTCCTCGGGCGGCGACTTTACCCTGATTGAAGAGATGGCTGGCGACTTCACCGCCCTGGCCCGCGTGTGGAAAGAAGCGCGCGACCTCGTGTACAACGTCATCAACTGCTCGCGGCCCATCGTCAGTGCCATTCACGGCCCCTGCGTCGGCGCGGGGCTGGCGGTGGCGCTGCTGGCCGATGTCAGCGTGGCGGCCAGGTCGGCGCGGCTGCTGGACGGGCATGTGCGCCTGGGGGTGGCGGCGGGCGACCACGCCGCGATTATCTGGCCCCTGCTGTGCGGGCTGAACAAGGCCAAGTACCACCTGCTGACCGGCGAACCCGTCAGTGGCGAGGAGGCCGAGCGCATTGGCCTGGTCAGCCTCAGCGTGCCTGACGATGAGCTGCTGGACCGTGCCTGGAAGGTGGCCCGGACCCTGGCGGCGGGCAGCCCCACTGCCGTCCGCTGGACCAAGTACGCCCTGAACAACTGGCTGCGCGCGATGGGCCCCACCTTCGACGCCAGCCTGGCGCTGGAATTCCTGGGCTTTACTGGCCCAGATGTGCAGGAAGGCCTGAGCAGCCTGCGAGAAAAGCGGGAGCCGAAGTTTCAGGAGGATGCACCGATTTAGAATGACTGTGACCTTTGACGTCAACGCCGTGTTTGTCGGTGAACTTGAAGACCTGGAGACATTTGCAGTGGTCCTGAGTGACCATCCAGACGACCCACAAGAGTGGCTGGAGCTTCAGCGCGCGCTGTTCGAGGATGAACAGGAGATGGCCCTGGGCATGGAGACCTATTGTCTGGTGCGGGCCAACGGTGCAGTTGTATACGGGGGCGTGACAGCCTGCATCCTGTCGGCGGATGTTCTCGAACTCCACCTGGACCAAGAGGCGGCAGGTGTGCTGGGCACCTCTGTATTCCAACTGAAGTTGCACCTGACGGAAGCCGCTTCCGCCGAGCTAAAACGCGGTTTGCAGCGGGTCATGGCTGACCGTCTCCCGCCTGTATTCCAGCTGGCTTAGCCCTGTCTCTGTCCGGGGAACTTGGCCCCCATGCGCCCGGCCCGCGTTATTGTGGGCCGAAAAACCATTCCTGTAGGAGGAAACCCCATGACCACCAAGCAACCCGTCCGTGTCGCCGTGACCGGCGCCGCCGGCCAGATTGGCTACAGCCTGCTCTTCCGCATCGCGTCCGGCGACATGCTGGGCAAGGACCAGCCCGTCATTCTGCAACTGCTGGAAATCACCCCGGCCCTCAAGGCCCTGAACGGCGTGGTCATGGAGCTGCGCGACTGTGCGTTCCCTCTGCTGGCGGACATCGTGACCAGTGACGATCCCATGGTGGCCTTCAAGGACGCCGACTACGCCCTGCTGGTGGGCGCCATGCCCCGCAAGGCCGGTATGGAGCGCGGCGACCTGCTGGGCGCCAACGGCGGCATCTTCAAGCCGCAGGGCGAGGCCCTGAACGCGGTGGCCAGCCGGGACGTGAAGGTGCTGGTCGTGGGCAACCCCGCCAACACCAACGCCCTGATTGCCCAGCAGAATGCCCCCGATCTGGACCCGAAGCAGTTCACGGCGATGGTGCGTCTGGACCACAACCGCGCCATCTCGCAGCTGGCCGAGAAAACCGGGCAGCCTGTAAGCAGCATCAAGAACCTGACGATCTGGGGTAACCACTCCTCCACCCAGTACCCCGACCTGTCGCAGACCACCGTGAACGGTCAGCCGGCCCTGGACCAGGTGGACCGTGACTGGTATGAGAACAGCTATATCTCGACCGTGGCCAAGCGCGGGGCTGCCATCATTGAGGCGCGTGGCCTGAGCAGCGCCGCCAGCGCCGCCAGCGCTGCCATTGACCACATGCGCGACTGGGCCCTGGGCACCAGTGAGGGCGAGTGGGTCAGCATGGGGATTCCTAGTGACGGCAGCTACGGCGTGCCCGAAGGCCTGATCTACGGCTTTCCCGTTACCTGTAAGAACGGCCGGTACGAAATTGTGCAGGGCCTGGACGTCAGCGACTTTAGCCGGGGCAAGATGGACGCCACCGCCAAGGAACTGGAAGAAGAGCGCGATGAAGTGCGCAAACTCGGCCTGGTGAAGTAAGTCAGGCGGTAGGGGCGGCTCCGGTGTGGGGCCGCTCTTTTTGTTGATCCTTGCGTGCTAATGGCCTCTGGCTATGCTGTGCTGAGGCCATGCCCTCCCCAGAACGCCGCGCTGCACTCGAAGCCCGTTTTGCCCGCTGGCTGGCCCAGGACGTGACGGCGCTGCTGCCCAGTGGCCCCCACCCTGACCTTCAAGACCGCCTGAAGGGGTGGCTCTGGACTCACTTCGCCTTTGACTGGGAGGCCGTGCAGGAGAACGTCGGCGGTACGGCAGGACATCACAGCGCCTTTCTGCATGCGAAGGTCCAACTCGGCCAGGCGTGGCTGGAAGGGCGGCCCTCTGCCCAGACCCAGGAAGCGGAAGTGACCTGCTTGCGCGCCCTGAACGCCTTCTGGCTGGAGTGGGCCGGGTATCAGCTGACCGTGCTCAGCGACCCGGCTTGACATGCAGTGGACTGCACGTTCAACGCTGGGGCCGGAGGGTTTCCATGATTGAACCGAACTGGACGCCGGCGTTGCCAGCCCAGCACGAGGCCGCGCAGCAGGCTCGACCCACCCGTCTTCGCCTCTCTCACCTGCGCTGGCCCCACTGGCCAGTCACCGTGCCCCTTCGGCGGCTGGCGTAATGGCCCTGACTGAAGCGCAGTTCCGTACACTGGTGGCCTTTTCCAGAGACAATCTGGCCCAGCTGCCCCCGGCAACGCGCGCCGGGCTGGAGGCCCTCTGCGGCGGCCCTGAGGTCTTTGAAGCCCTGCTGGACCCGCGCGGGGTCGGCATTGGCCGCTTTGCCGCCCTGATGACTCTGCCGGTGACCACCGTGCGTCACCTGTTGCGTGAAGACCTGCTGCATCCGCTTCGGGTGGGCGGCCGGTTCCGCTTTCTGCTGCACAACGTCATTGAATTGCGTGGGGTGCAGGAGTGGCAGGCGCTGGACCTGACGCTGGATGAGGTGCGCGCCTTCTTGCAGGGGCAGCGGCTTGTCGGGCTGGCCACACAGGGCGAGTGGGTGATGTCTGTGTACCGGCAGGCAGATCAGCCCACCCCCGAACAGGTCCAGCAGCTCAAAACCACTGTGCTGGCCCAGGTTCAGGCGGCAGTCGCCCGGCTGGAAGAAAAGCAGGTCACCCTCGCCCGGCAACTGGAACGGGCCCGTGCGCTGGCGGCGGCTCTGGCTGGTCAGCCTGTTTCAGAGCCGCCCAGCTGACCCTTCACACTCTCTTCACACCTCACCCCGGCGCAATCCAACCAGGGGCAAGCGGCATAAGGCTGAACGGAGAACCGACATCACACAGGGCTGTCCGACCCGGACAGCTGGGGTGTCCTTGTTGCTTCATCGGCCTTTCGCTTTCCCTTTTTCCCTGGAGGATTCCCATGAGCAACGACACGTTTAACCGCCGCAAGTTTCTTGGCGTGGCCGGCGCGACCGCCGCCACCGGCCTGCTGGCGGGCTGCGCCCCCGCGATGGGCATGGGCGCCCGGCCCAACCTGGACGGCACCATCTTCAACTTTGCCCTGAACCTCGAATACCTGGAAGCCGCCTTCTATCTGGCCGCCGTGGGCCGCTTGCAGGAACTGGACGCCGCTGGCGGCAACAGCAGCAAGGTCATCCTGCCCGCTGGCTTTACCGGCAAGAACGGCGACGGCGTGAAGTTCGAGTCGGCCGATGTGCGCGCCTACGCCAACGAGGTCGCCACCGACGAGCTGAACCACGTCAAGATCATCCGCAAGGTGCTGGGCTTTGGCGCTGTGGCGCAGCCCACCCTGGACCTGGGGCCAGCCTTTGCGGCGGCGGGCGCGGCGGCGTCGGGCGGGGCCATCACCGGCTTTAACCCCTTTGCCAACGACCTGTTCTTCCTGCACGGCGCCTTCATCTTCGAAGACGTGGGCGTCAGCGCCTACAAGGGCGCCGCGCGCCTGCTGACCGACACCAGTGCGGGTGGCAACCTGGAGAATGCGGCGGGCATTCTGGCCGTCGAGGCGTACCACGCCGGGATGATCCGCACCCTGCTGTACCAGCAGCGCAACACCGACGTGACCTCTGCCCTGAAGGTGGCCGATGTGGTGCAGGCCATCAGCAACCTGCGCGACAGCGTGGACGGCGCCCTGGACACCGATCAGGGCATCGTGGAAGCGGGCGCGGCGAACATCGTGCTGGCCGACAGCAACGGCATCGCCTACAGCCGCACGCCCCGTCAGGTGGGGAACATCGTGTTCCTGGCCCCTGGCGCCGTCAAGGGTGGCTTCTTCCCCGACGGCCTCAGCGGCGACTTCAGCCAGATTCTCGCCCTGTAATCAGGGGCGGCAAAAAGGGGGCGCGCGGAGAGATCTGCGCGCCCCCTTTTTGCTGTGCTGGTCGGGTCGTCAGGGCCTTCATCTGGGTTCCGCTGAATTGCAACACAGCAAAGAAAGGCACTGTCTGCGCGTCCATATCGCGAAATCCGCATCTGTTCCTTCTCGCTCTCCTGCGGCGCTTTTCAAGCCTGCGGCGCCGCTTTCCAAGGCCGCTCGGATTCCACCCAGCATCCTGCTCGATTCAATCCGAGGCCGGATCAGTCCAGTGCCAGCACCCACTCGCCCCCGCGCATCAGGGCCTCGCGCTCGCCGCTGGCGGTGATGACGTCCACGTCGGTCTGGGCGGTGCCGATCATCCAGTCCACGTGAATTAGGCTGTCGGCATTGCCCCCGGCAGCGCGCAAGGTCTCCGGGGTCTGACCGCCCTGCACGTTGGTGGGATAGCAGCGGCCCAGGGCGATATGAGAAGCGGCGTTCTCATCGAACAGGGTGTTCAGGAACAGCGTGCCAGTGCGCGCCACGGGCGCCGAGGCCGGCACCAGGGCCACCTCGCCCAGTCGGAGTGCGCCCTCGTCGGTGGCCATCAGCTGCCGCAGAGTGTCTTCGCCCTGCCGGGCGCTGAATTCCACCGCTCGGCCTCCTTCAAAGCGCATGCGAATGCCCTCAATAACCTGGCCGCGGGCGCTCAGGGGCTTGCTGGCCACCGCCCAGCCGTCCACCCGCTCGCGGTGGGGGGCCGTGAACACCTCGTCAGTGGGCAGGTTGGGCACGGCACGGACGCCGTTCTGGGCGGTTTCGGCGCCGCCCTGCCAGACGTGATGGTCGGCCAGTCCCACCGTCAGGTCGGTGCCCAGCTCGCTGCGGATGTGCAGAGCGGCGTACTGCCGGGCGTTCAGCAGGTCCGTCAGGCGGGCCAGGCGCTCTGTGTGCGCTGCCCACGCGGCCACCGGGTCGGGCTGGTCGGCGCGGGTGACGGTGAAAATATCGGTCCACAGCCGCGCGACGGCCTCTTCCGGCGACAGGTCAGGAAAGACGCGCGCCGCCCAGGCCGGGGTGGGCACCGCGCCCACCGTCCAGTTGATACGGAAGCTGGCGGCCGCCTCGCTGACTGGCCGCAGGGCCTGGGCCAGCGCCTTGCTGCGGGCCCCGACGCGCGCCGGGTCGGCCCCGGCCAGCAGCCCAGGGTCCTCGCCCACGATGGCAATCGAGGCGTACCCGTCGTCCATCATGGCTTCACGTTCGCGCGAGAACCACTCGGGAACAAAGCTGACCGCCTTGTCCTGGCCCTCCTCGTACAGAGCCAGGGCCAGGTGGGCGTCCTCGTACACCACGCGCACGTCGGCGGCGCCTGCGCGGTAGGCGGCGCGCGCCACTAAGCGGGCCAGGGGCGCGGCCTCCACCGGCGCGCTGACCCGGACCTTGCCGCCAGCTTGCAAGTTGACGCCGGTATGGACCAGCAGGTCGGCGTAGCGGGCAAGCAGGGTGTCGAAGTTGGGTTGTGTCATGGCTTTTACTCTAGCGGCGTGAGCCCAGAGGACCGCAGCGGTCTAGTGGATGGTGCGCCAGCCTCTGCACAACCCCAGAGCTGCCTCTGTCCTGATGTGGGGCGCAGTCACCTCTGGGCCACTGCTTGCTGTCATTGATTGGGCTGGCGCTCGGTCCCTGCTGCGGTGCGGGGAAGTACAGAGTGCCGGGAGCACCGGCCTCTGGCAGACCATCCAGGGCCTGACGCTCATGATCTGGGGTTCTGGGCTGTCTGTGACGGTCGGCGGAGGGGCCGCTCTATGCTGGCTGCTCGCGCTGGGTAGGCGCCAGCTGTCTAAAGCCTTCAGGCGCTCAAGCCTCTGCGCGCCGTCTATGCCAGGGGCGTGGCCTCAGGGCGCCAGTACACCCCAGCCTCGCGCGCCAACACGCCCAGGCCCACCAGCTCGCGGCGCAAGGTCATCACGTCACTGTAGACCTCGCCCAGTATGGTGTTGACGTCGCGCTCGGGGTAGCGGCGGCCTGGGTCAAATAGGCTGGCCAGTTCGCGCAGCACCACGTCCCGTTTCTTGCGCTGGGCGGGCAGGACCGTCAGGCGGCCCTCCTTGAAAAACGCGCGCAGCACGCGCCCTTCGTAGGGATCGCTGCTAGCCGGCGGGGTGGCGGCCCCTCGCACCAGGTCACCCAGAGGCAGGTCCAGTGTGGCGGTGGCCGCGCGGTGCAGGCGGTGATGCCCGTCCTGGCGCGTGGTCAGCAGCCCCGCTTCAGTCAGTTGCGCGAGGTGGTGGCTGACGGTGGCCGGCGCCAGATTCATCAGGCGCGCCAGCCCCTCGCCGCTGGCTTCCTGGGTCCAGACCAGACGCAGCAGGCCCAGGCGGGCTGGGTGCGACAGGGCGCGGAACAGCGCCGCCGTGCGGGTCAGTTCGGCGCTCACGAGCGCTCTGGTCGGCGCCAGGGCCGCGTGCCGTGTGCCACCAGATGCGACGCCGCGTAGATGTCCAGCGCGGCGCGCAGCGTGTCTAGACGCGCCTGGGCTTTGGCTGTGGATTGCAGGTCCCCTGCGGCCCGCGCCAGGCGCACGTCCCGCTCAGCATTGGCCTGTAAGCCCTGAAGAATGTGCCGGTATTGCCTGTTCATACGTTCCATCGCCTCAGTCATTTCGAGCCTCCTCGAATCATTCTGAACGATTCGATACCTGTCGAAATGAGCTGTGTGGCTTACCAGCCCTCAATCTGGCGCCCAGCCTCGAACGCCGCCACGCCCACCGCCACCGAGAGATTCAGGCTGCGCCCACCGCCCGGTTGCGGCAGTTTCAGGGCAGGCAGGGCGCCGCGCAGCCAGGTGGGCAGGCCGCGCGACTCGGGGCCAAATAGCAGGTAGTCGCCGCGCACAAACCCGGCGCGGGTGTGCAGGGTCTGGGCGTGGGTGCTGAAGGCCCAGACCCGTGCGTCCGGCGCCAGTGTCCCCTGAAAAGCCGTCCAGCTCGCGTGTTCATGAAGCTCGACGCCCTGCATGTAGTCCATCACCGCGCGCCGGAACTCCCGGTCATGCAGGTGAAAGCCGAATGGCCGGATCAGGTGCAGCTCGGCGCCCAGCACAGCGCAGGTGCGCGCCACGTTGCCCACGTTGCCCGCCTTTTCAGGTTCAAACAGCACGGCGCGCAGCAGGGGAGGCGGCACCTCACTCATCCGGCCACCTGCGTCAGCAGCACGGTCGCCCGCGCCTGAACATGCGCTGGGGCCAGGCCCTCGGAGGTCTTGAAGCTCACGCCGACCTCGGTTTCGGGCAAGGCCAGCAACTCGGCCAGGGTGCGGGCCAGCTCGGCGCGCAGCGGTCCCAACTTGGGCCGGTCCAGCGTGACGACCAGCGCCACGTTGGCCGGGGCGTAGCCGCGCGCCTGCACCAGCTCCAGCGCGCGCGCCACGATCTGACGCGAGTCCAGGCCGCGCCACTCCGGGGCCGTGTCGGGGAAATACTGCCCGATATCGCCCAGGGCCAGCCCCGACAGCAGTGCGTCGGCCACCGCATGCAGGGCGGCGTCACCGTCGCTGTGGGCCACAGCGCCCAGCTCGGCGTGGGGCACTGGCACGCCGCACAGCACCAGCGGCCGCCCCGCTTCGAGGCGGTGGGCATCTTCTCCGTAGCCAATGCGGAAGGGCAGGGCAGACATGGGGCGCAGTCTAGAGCCGCGTTAACGCTGCGGTAACGCGCCGCCCGGCACGCTGCAGGTCACAGGGGGACGCCGCGAATGAAACACATGGACAACGACCTGTTTGAACACCTGCCGCTGCCCGCCGTGTACTGGGTGACCGGGCACCCCGCGCGGCTAAACCGCGCCTTCGTGCGGGTGTTTGGGCATGGTCCGTTGCCGGCCCCACTGCTTGAGCGCCCCGACGGCGCGCACCACACCCGCCTGACCACCCCGAATGGCGAGCGGCGGGTGTGCCGCATGCTGCTCAGGACCCTGCCGGGCGGCGAGCGTCTGGCGGTGCTGGAGGACGTGCAGGCGTACCACACTGACCCCCTGACGCGCCTGCCTGACCGCCGCGCCCTGCTGCTGGACGCCGCCGACGCCCCAGCCCCCGCCACCCTGGCGCTGCTGGATATTGACGGCCTGGCGGCGCTGAACCGGCGCAGCGGCCAGGCGGCTGGCGACCAGGTGCTGTGCGCGCTGGCCGGGGTGCTGGCCCACGCCGCGCGCAACTGGCCGGCGCAGGTGTACCGGCTGGGCGGCGACTCATTCGTGCTGTGTTCGCCGCAGCGGCTTCAGCCTGGGCACCTGCACCCGCTTCAGGCGGCGTTTGGTGGGCAGCTAGCCACCCTGGGGGTGCCGGGGCGGCTGCGGCGCAGCGCTTTTGCCTTCGCGCTGGCCCACGCGCCGCACGACGGCACCACCCTGACGGACCTGCTGGGCGCCGCCGAGCGCCGGCTGGGCCGCCAGCGCTGGACGCGGCGCGGTGGGCTGGCCGCCGAACTGGGGCATCTGCTGCGGCAGGGGCGCCCGGCGCAGTCGCCTGCACCTGACCCGCGCCGCACCCATCTGGTGACCCCTTGAGCCGAATCTATGCCGCGCCTGGGGCCGCCCGCACCAGTGGACGCGGCCTGGGCCTGGCCCGGTTGCGCCCGCTGCCGCCCGCCGACCTGCGCGAACTGTGCCTGCACGGCGGCGCGCTGCATGTGGCCACGCCGCGCGGGCCGCTGCCGGTTTACCGGTTTGTGCCGCTGCAGGCGGCGGTGCTGTGCGGCGAGCGCGTGCCCTACGCCGCCCAGTGGCCCGAACACCTGAAACTGTTTGTCTACAGTTACGTCCCGCTGCCAGCGCCGCTGCCGGTCAAGGCCAGCGTGACCGCCCTGGTGGGCGCGCAGGCGCGCGACCTGTACGGGCTACGCACCTGGGACCAGGTGACGTACCAGGGCTGGCCGCTGTATCTCTATGCCTACGACCACCCTGGCCGCCCGCCTGGCGGGGTGGCGGCGCATCTGTTTGAGCCGGTGCTGGCCACCCAGGCCCCGCTGCCCCCACCGGGCGCCGAGCGGCACGGCCCCTAAACCTCTTTCCATTTCAGGAGTGCTATGACCCAAGCCGAGCAGCCCCTCAAGTTTCTGGCCCTGACCACCTTCGACGGCCGCCTGTACGCGGTCAGCCACGCGGGCGAGCCGCTGGCCCTGTACGTGTTTGCCCCGCTGGCCCAGGCGTACGGGGGCCAGTATGAGGTTCCCTTTGCGCCCAGCTGGCCGCAGTACAACCAGGAGTTCGTCCTGCAGTACGTGCCCATGCCGGTGCTGTCCCCTGACCAGTTGCCCGACGACCTCGAAAAGGACATCACCAGTCAGGCGCGCGAAGGCGACCCAGTGCGGCCCTGGGAGCAGATGCTGTACCGGGGCTGGCCGCTGTACTACGTGCCGGGGATACCTGCTTCGGGGGCCAGCGACGTGCAGCCCGCGATGTTCCAGCCGGCCAAAGTCGGGATGAATCCGCCAAGCGGCAATGCCAAGCAGTTGGCGGAGCCAAGCAGTGACACACAGGATAAGAGTAATGAAATGCTGACACTCCCCGGTCCCTACCTTGGGCCTTGAGCATTGGGAGAAAGCGGGCAGCTAATTTAAGTGTTTACCCAGCCAGTGGCGCAGCGCGGCCAAGTCCAGCGGCGCCGCTGGCTGTTGAGTGGGCAACGGAAATCCGCCGAAGGACGTCAGGAGTTCAGCAGCTCTCCGCCGCTGATGAACGTGTAATTGCTGATCGTCCTTTACAATTGAAAGCTGCTGCTTGGTGCCGTTCGGCTCAATTTGATGCAGGTCCTGCGCCCCTATCAAGAAGAGTTCGACCAGTTCCCAAGGATTGCCCCGCAAGCTAGAGAGTGCCAGCGCCTGCCGTGCGGCGCGCCGCGCCTGCGGAGTCCGCCCGCGCGCGTAAGACAGCTCAATTTCAATGAGATGTTTATTTACTAAATCAGTGTTGTCTTGCACTGTGTCTACAACGGCACTGAATCTTTGAAGCCAGTGTTCGGCTGCTCGCCATTCCCGCATTCTCAGGGCAATTTGGGCATTACAGAGCAGGCTATACACGGTAAGCGTCTTTTCGCCACTGCGCTCACTTGCAGCCAGAATGGCTTGTGATTCTTCTTGCAGCTCCGTCAGATTTACATCTGGCAGGTAGAGACGCAAGTTTAAGAGACGCTGCCGCATTTGCCAGGCCTGGGCTTCAGGCAAGGTGAGTGCTAGCGCGGCCATCTCGGTCAACTGGCACTGCAATTCCTCATCATCGCCTAGGAAAGACAAAGAGGTCAGTAGATTCATGCGGTAAAACTGCTCGCGAGTTTCATCGCCCAGTTCCTGTGCAAGGCTTAGGGCCTGCCTCATTAGGTCTGCCGAGGCGCGCATCTGGCCCTGAACGCCGCGCACCGACGCTAACGTGTTCAGCACCTTCATACGGCTGCTCGGCAGGGTCGCCAGCGGCCCCTGCAAGAAAGCGGCGGCCAGCGTCTGCGCGTCCAGCAGGCGGCCTGCGCGGTAGGCCAGCCACATACAGCCCACCTGAAGGGCGGCCTGGACCTCGGGCGGGGCGCCGACCTCTTCGGCCAGGTCGCTCAGGGCAAACAGGGCGTCCATGCCGGCGGCGTGCATGCCCCGGCGGTCATAGTGGGCCAGCAGATGCTCGGCGTGGGCGGCTGCCAAGGTGCCGCCGCGCAGGGCCGCCTGCATGGCCAGGTGCAGGTTGCTGCGTTCAGGGTCGGTGGCCGGGTCTTCAGGGGCCAGGGCCAGAAAGCGGCTCAGGTGGTGCTGGGCGTGCGCCGCCTGGGCCTCGCGGTACAGCGCGGGGTGCAGGGCCGCCTGCGCGCCCATCAGGCCGTCCAGGGCCGGGTACAGGCGCAGCCGCTCACTGCCGGGCAGGTACGCTTCCAGAAAGGCGTGGCCCAACAGGGCGTCTACGGCGTCGGCGGGCACACCCAGCGCGGCGCTGTCGGCGGGGTCAAAGTCGGCGCCGGCACTCAGGCGCAGGGCCGCCGCCTGGAGGGCCGGGCTGAGCATGGCCCACGACCGCTGCGCGGCCACCTGAAGTCCACGCCGGCCGTCGCCGTCGCCGTCGGCGGTGCGCAGGGCGCCGGCTTCCTGAAGCACGCGGGCATGCACGGCATCCAGATCTTCGACGCGCAGCCATGACGCGGCCAGCGTCAGCGCCAGGGGGTGTCCCATCAGGCGGCGGGTCAGACTGGCGACCAGGCCAGCGTTCTGGGCGTTCAGCACAAAGTCGCGCCGCACCCGCGCGGCCTCGCGCACGAACACCTGCACCGCGCTGCACACCCCCACGTCCAGCCACGAGGCTTCGGGGGGCGGCCGCTCCAGGCCGCCCAGCGCCAGCAGCAGGTCGCCTCTTGCCTGCGCCGCCGTGGTGCGGCCCAGCCGCGAGCGGCGTCCGGTCAGCACCCAGCGCGTGCCGGGCAGCTGCGCGAGGCCCCGGCGCAGGTCCTCCAGGTCGTCCAGGTCGTCCAGGCCGTCCAGCAGCACCACGGCGCCTTCCTTGAGGCCACCCCCCAGGGCGGCCCAGTCGCCGCCGGGCTGCCCGCGCGCGGCGGCCAGGCGGGCGGCGACCTCGCTGGCATGGGTCACGCCCTCGGTGTCGACCAGGGTCACGGCGCGGCCCAGCACCGTCAGTTCGCGCAGCAGGGCGCGGGCCAGGGTGGATTTGCCGATGCCGCCGGGGCCAGTCACGGCCGCCACCCCGCCGCCCGCCTGCGTGGCCCAGGCCAGCAGGGTGTCCAGCTCGGCCTCGCGGCCCATCATGCGCGTGGCGCGCCGGGGCGCGGGCAGGCCGTCGGTGGCGCGGCGGCCGGTCAGCTCGCGCAGTTCGGTGCGCAGCGCGGCTTCCAGGGCGCTGGCCGGGGCGCTCAGGGCCAGCAGGCGGCGCAGGGTATCTGGCTCGGCGGGGGGGGCGCCCGGCAGGTCGTAGGCGCGCGCCGCCCACTGCGCCGCCTGACCAGGCTCGCTGCGCTCAGCCAGCAGCAGGGCCTCGCTCTGCACGTGCCGCGCCAGGCGCTGGCGCCAGCCTTCAACCCATTCCTCAAATTCAGCCGAGACCCCTTCAACCTTTAAGTCGGGCAGAAAGGCGCCGGTGTACGCCTGCACCGCCGCCTCGCCGCGCAGGGTCAGCAGCGCCGCTGCGTCGCAGGGCAGGGCCGTGTCCAGCCGCTCCTCGCCTGACAGGGCGCCGGGGCAGGACTCCCGCAGGGCGTGCAGCGCCACGCGCAGGCTGGCTTCAGGCTTGGCGGCGCGCGGCCAGAGGAGCGCCGCCAGGTGGCGGCGGCTGGTGGGGCCGTCCAGCGCCACGATGGCCAGCATCAGCAGCGATTTGACTTTCCGGAAGTCCCCCAGGTGCAGGTCGCCCAGGGTGCGGAGCGTGACCGGCGCAGGCTGGAGCAGGGGAGAGGGGGGAAAGGAAAGGTTAGACATTGGCTGGGGACGCCTCTCATGGTAGCGCGCCGCAGGGGCGGGGCAGGGGGAGCGGTGGGCAGGCGGCGGGCACAGGGGTCTTAAGAGGCCGGGGGGTGGGGGTCGGCGGTGGCGGCGCCGCGCGTGGCGTCTTGCAGCGCCGCCATAAACTCGGGGGCCTCCTCGGGAAAGACGCCGACCTCCAGCGTCACGCCCGCCGCGCCGTAGGTGTCCTGGCCGCGCACGGCGTCCACGCTGCCCAGCAGGTGGTACAGCCGGCTCAGGTGGTCAAACGGCACGGTGACCCACAGTGTCAGCCGGGGCCGCACCTCTGTTTTCGGAGCCGCGCGCAGGCAGGCGGCCGCCGCGCCGCTGTAGGCGCGGGCCAGCCCGCCGGTGCCCAGCTTGACCCCGCCGTAATAGCGCACCACCACGGTCATCACTCGGTCCAGTCCCTGGCCCTCGATGGCTTTCAGGATGGGGGCGCCCGCCGTGCCGCCCGGCTCGCCGTCATCGTGAAAGCGGTACAGCTGGCCGATGCGGTAAGCCCAGCAGTGGTGGGTGGCGTCCGGGTAGCGCGCCCGCAAGGCGGCCAGCTGCGCCAGCGCCTCCTCCGGGCTCTCGGCGCGGTCCGCAAAGGCCAGGAACTCGCTGTTCTCGGCCAGCAGGTCCTCACGCCAGGGCCCGGCCAGCGTCGTGTAGGGCGCCGGGAGGTCTGCCGTCAGAGCAGCCCCCGCGCCGTCAGAGCCGCGCGGGCGTGCCACAGGGTCAGGCTGCTGGCGCCGTCCTGAATACCGCCGCTTTCCAGCAGCGCGTAGGCTTCGCGCAGCGGCAGGACCACGCGCTCAATGGTTTCGGTGGCCTCGTGCGCGGTGTCGCCCAGGGTCACGCCCAGCGCCAGAAACGGATAAAACACCACCCCGCTGATGCTGGGCTGCGGATAGAAGCCGGGCAGCGCCAGCCACTCGGCCGCCGCGCCGCCCACCTCTTCTTGCAATTCGCGCTCGGCGGCGTGGTGCAGCTCCTCGCCGCGCTCGACGCCGCCTGCCACCACCTCGGTCACGGTGGCGCGCAGGGGATAACGGTACTGCCGAATCAGCACGGCCTCGCCCTGCGCGGTCACGGGCAGCACAAAGACGGCGCGCGGCCCACGCGGGCGGTACTGGTACAGGGTCTCTACCCCACTGCTGACCTGCACGCGGTCCTCGTAGACGGTGCGGAAGCCGCTGACCAGCACCCTGGATTCCAGGGTCTGCCAGGGCTGCGCGTCGTCCTCGGTCAGGGTGGCCCAGTTGGGATGCTCAGGCATGGCCGCAGGCTAGCAGGGGCGGCCCCTAAACGGGCGCGCCGCCGGCCCTGACCAGCGCATTGTCCGCCCAGACGTAGCGCGCGGCCAGGGTGCGGTACGGCGCCCAGGCGGCCAGCACCTCGGCGGGCTGGGTCTCCGGGTACAGCCGGGTCAGCCCCTGGCGCAGCGCCAGGTCGCCCAGACTGAACACGTCCGGGCGGCTGAGGCCAAACATCAGAAACATCTCGGCGGTCCAGCGGCCGATGCCCGGCAGGGGCAGCAGCGCCGCAATCACGGCCTCGTCGTCCTGGGTGCCCAGATGGGCAAACTCCACGGCGCCGCTTTGCGCCGCGCCCGCGATGGCCTGCACCGTCCTGACTTTGGCCCACGACAGCCCCGCGCCGCGCAGGGCCTCGGGGTCAGCGGCCAGCAGCGTTTCGGGGGTCACGGCTCCCAGCAGGGTCTGCACGCGGGCGTAGATGCTGGCGGCGGCCTTCACGCTCAGTTGCTGGCCCGTCACGCTGCGCACCAGCGTGGTAAAGGGGTCGGAGGTCAGCGGCAGGACAGGCAGGTCGCCCACGCGGGCGATGACGGCGGCCATCACCGGGTCAAGCGAGAGGTGGGTGATGGCCTCGGCGTGGGTGGTCAGGGCAGGACTGGGGGGCGCGGCCATGACCCCATTGTCGGGCACTTCTCCAGCGGCTGCGCCGCCAGACCCCACAAAAAACCGCCCGGCCTGTGGTGGCCGGGCGGTCGCGCAGCAGAAGCTGCGGTGATGGTTACTGCGCGCTGATGCCCGTGTTCTGGGCAATCCAGTTGATAAAGCCGTTCACGCGGGTGTAGACCCCATAGCCACGGCACTCGGCTGGGCCGTAGGACACGGCGCCCAGCACATAGAACTTGTTGTTGTACCGCGCGGCCAGAGGGCCACCACTGTCGCCGTTGCACGAGTCGCGGCCCGCGCTGTACTTGCCACAGATGGTGTTGGCGGGGCGGCTGCCACAGTCGCTGCCGGTGGGAGTAATCGGAATGCTGACTTCACGCAGGGCGCGGGGGCTGGAGGCCCCGGTTTCGGTCTTGCCCCAGCCGCTGACCACGGCCGACTTGCCGTTCACGTCCAGCACGCTTTCGGTGGCGTTATTGGGCAGGGCGGCGGGCTGCACGGTGCTGCCCAGGGTAAAGGCCGACACCCGGATCAGGGCGATGTCGTTGGCATTGGTGTTGGTGTTGTAGCTGGGGTGCTTGATGATCTGCGCGGCGGTGCGCAGCTGCCCGGTGCTGGTGGTCAGGTCGTTAATCCCGGCGCGCACCCGCATCTGCGAGGCGCTGTAGCCGTCCACGCAGTGCGCGGCCGTCAGCACCCAGGTCGAGCTGATCAGGGTGCCGCCGCACCAGCCGCCCGAGAGGTAGTTGCTGGGGGTCACGCTGACCTGATAGGGCCGGTTGGTCACGTTGGTCACGGTGCCGTAGACAATCTGGGCACTGAGGTCTTCACTGAACGCCTTCTCGGTGCCCGTCACCGTCAGGGTTTCCTGGGACAGGGCGGCGGCCATCTCCGGGGCGGTTTGCATGGAGCAGGCCGACAGCGCGAAAACACCCAGGGCGGACAGAACAGCATGCAGCGGTTTCAACATGACAGACCTCGGGGAGAACAGAGAGAAGGAAGAGGAGAAAGCCTTAGCGAACCGGTTTACTTGTTTTCCACCAGGGTGTAGTTGCCGCTGCCGGAGTAGCTGTAGACCTCCCAGCGGTAGGTGCCGCTGGCGGCGTTGTAGGTGATGCTCTCGGTGCTGGTGGCGCCTTCGCTGGAGGCCACGTCGGTCCAGGTGCTGCCGTTCAGTTTCTGGAGGTAGAGGTCAAAGTCGGTGCCGCTGGGACCGGTGAGGCTGCCCTTGAGGGTGCCGCCGGCGTAGCTAAAGCCTGCAGTGCCGGGCTTGTAGGAGGTGCCGCGGTTGGTCACGCTGCCCGTGTAGGTCGTCCCGGGGTTCGGGTTCGGGTTGGTCGTGCCGTCGGGGGTCAGGCCGCTGACCTGCTGAATCCAGCTTAGGTAGCCGTTGACGCGGGTGTACACGCCGTTGCCGGTGCATTGGGGCGGCCCGTAGGACACGATGCCCAGCACATAGAAGCTGCCGTTGTATGTCTGTGCCAGGGGCCCGCCGCTGTCGCCGTTGCACGAATCCTTGCCCGCGCTGTACTCGCCGCAGATGGTGTTGCCGGGCACGCCGCTGCCGCCGCAGCTGCCGGGGTTGGGGGTCACGGGAATGCTGACTTCGCGCAGGTCGTTGCTGGCGCTGTTGTTGTTGTTGCCCTGGGTCAGGCCCCACCCGCTCACCACGGCGGATTTGCCGCGCACGTCCAGCACCGCCTCGACCGCGTTGCTGGGCAGCTTGGCGGGCGCGGCGTAGGAGTTGTTGACCGCTGTGCTGAGCTTCAGCAGGGCAATGTCGTACCCCGAGGACACGCCCCGGTAGCTTGGGTGCACGGTCACGGTGCTGACCCCAACGGTCTGTCCCTGGCTGCTGTCACTCAGTTTGTTGACCCCGGCGCGAATGCGGATGCTGGAGGCCGACGTGCCCTGCACGCAGTGGGCGGCGGTCAGGACCCAGGTGCTCGACAGCAGGGTGCCGCCGCAGTACTGAAAGCCGGTGGTGTCGGTCATGGCCACTTGGTAAGGCCGCGCGCCGCGTGCCGAGACCGTGCCGCCCACGATCAGCGGTTGCAGGGCGCCCTGATTGGCCTTGTCGGCGCGCAGGGTGGTCACGCTGTCGGGGGCAGAGGTCGGGCTGGTGGTGCCACAGGCGGACAGGGCGGCGGTCAGCAGGGACAGGCAAAGCAGGGTGCGTTTCATCAATTCTCCAGGGACTCAGGACACAGGGTCAAAGCAGACACGGGATCTGTAGGGTCAACAAAACCCGCCGCCCAAGAGGGAAGAGCGGCGGGTTGGGGGCGGGGTTACTTGTTTTCCACCAGGGTGTAGTTGCCGCTGCCGGAGTAGCTGTAGACCTCCCAGCGGTAGGTGCCGCTGGCGGCGTTGTAGGTGATGCTCTCGGTGCTGGTGGCGCCTTCGCTGGAGGCCACGTCGGTCCAGGTGCTGCCGTTCAGTTTCTGGAGGTAGAGGTCAAAGTCGGTGCCGCTGGGACCGGTGAGGCTGCCCTTGAGGGTGCCGCCGGCGTAGCTAAAGCCTGCAGTGCCGGGCTTGTAGGAGGTGCCGCGGTTGGTCACGCTGCCCGTGTAGGTCGTCCCGGGGTTCGGGTTCGGGTTGGTCGTGCCCGTTCCGGTGAACAGCAGGCGGTTGGGGCTGCCAGTGCCGGCGCCCGTGACCTTGTTGGGGGTCGAGGCGTTGATCAGGGCGCTGGTAACGGCGCTGTTGGTGGTGTTGCCAGCCGCAATCAGCAGGGCCACGGCGCCGGCCACGTGGGGGGTCGCCATGCTGGTGCCGCTGATGGTGTTCGTGGCGGTGTTGCTGGTGTTCCAGGTGCTGGTGATGTCGCTGCCGGGGGCAAAGATGTCCACGCAGGTGCCGAAGTTGGAGAAGCTGCTCCTCGCGTCGGTGCGGGTCGTGCTGCCCACCGTGATGGCGCTGGCGGCGCGGGCAGGCGACACGTTACAGGCGTTCTGGTTCTCGTTGCCGGCGGCCACGGCCATGATCAGGTTCTTGCTGGCGGCGTTGTTCACGGCGTCGTCGGTGGCCTGGCTGGCCCCGCCGCCCAGGCTCATGTTGGCCACGGCGGTGGCGCTGCCCTTATTGGTCACGGCCCAGTTGATGCCCGCAATCACGCCCGAGTTGCTGCCCGAGCCCTGGCAGTTCAGGACCTTCACGGCCACCAGGCTCACGCCCTTGGCCACGCCGTAGGTGCTGCTGCCCACCGTGCCGGCCACGTGCGTGCCGTGCCCCTGGCAGTCGCTGTTGTTGCCGTCGCCCGTGGTGTTCGTGCCCCAGGTGGCGCGTCCACCAAAGTTCGTGTGCGCCGTGTTGATGCCGGTATCGATGATGTACGCTTTGACGCCGCTGGCTGTGGAGTTATAGGTGTAGTTGCCGTCCAGGGGCAGGTCGCGCTGGTCAATGCGGTCAATGCCCCAGGTGGCGCCCGTCTGGGTGGCGCTCATTTTCACGACGCCGTCCTGCTCCACGTACTTGACGCGGGGGTCAGCGCGCAGCGTGCTGAGGTTCTGAGCGCTCAGCTTGGCCGCGAAGCCGCTCAGGGCCGCGCTGTAGAGGTGCTGGATGGTAACGCCCTGGGGGTCAAGGTTCAGGCTGCTGATCAGGCTGCTGGCGCTCTGGGTGGCCAGGCTGTTGCCGGCGCCTTCGCTGAAGACCACGATGTACTGCCCAGGAATGGCTTCGGGGTTGCTGGTGCCCAGAAGGGGGGCTTCTGTGCGCGTGCGGGCCACGTCGCTGGCCTGGGGGGTGGCGGCGTTCTGGCCACCACAGGCCGCGAGAAGGAGGGTCAGCGCAAGGGTACCGAAAGCAATGCGTGCATTCATGGGAGTCCTCCTGGGTCGTTCCACGACCTGACCGGCGAAGTCATGTCATCCGGGGCGCGACTAGGCACGACCAGACACTTCTGTCAAGTAAATTTGGGAACTTCGCTGATGATACGCACCTGTAAGCCGCGTTAGATGAATGCCCTGGAGATGAAGTGCGATTTGTACGTTGGGAGTTCAAAATGACAGAAAAACCGCGCATTGGACACCTGTTCCTGGCGTCTTGATATAAGAGACAGGGGTACTTAACCCACCTTATTATGAGTATGTACTCATAAAACACATAAAACCAAAAAGCTCACAATCTGTCGTTTGAGGGAAAAACAGGCTTTCGGACTTGCGTTTGAGTTTTCCTTTGTACATCGGCTTTAAAAAGGTTCAGTCACAGAGCAGAATGGTAGAACTGAGGATCTTTGTCTCTGTCTATACATGAGATGCGCCCAGGAATTGAGTGCGTCTGGCACGGCGTCCATACATGAGATTGTCAGAAAAATGTCAGAGAGGTCAGGTCTTGCCGCGCAGTGACGTGCGGGCAGAGCAAAGGCGAAGTGTTTCTGAGAAGGCTTGAGTCCCCTTGGTGTCTGCTCGAAGCGACTGCGGAGCGTGCCAGCTGAACGTAAAGACGTATCTCGATCTGGAGCTTTAGCTGCCCAGAGCAGAGGCTGTCATATCGCCTGGGCCTAAGTCGCAGCGGCCATGACCGCAGGAGGGAGGCCGAGTAATGCTCCTGCTCCCTTCTCTGTGTGTCCGAGGACATGGAGTGCCTTTCTGACCATGTCACGCGCCTTTATCTCTGCTTGTCAACAGACAGCAGCAGCTAGAGCCACCCAGGTTTCTTCCTCAGCAGGATGGGCACGTCAGCCAAGCAAAGCCATACCGCAGAGGGGCTGACGCGGTGTTTAATCCACTGAAAGAGCAGCGGAGCGTCGCCAGTGCGCTGTGGGGCCATCTTCTCCGCTGTCCTAGCTACAGATGCCAGCCGCCCGCCACTTCCAGTTCCTGCCCGGTGACGTAATCGCTGGCGCGGACAAAAAACAGCGCGGCGTCCACCAACTCCTGCACGGTGCCCACCCGGCCGGCGGGAATCTGGGCCAGTGGCTGGCTGACACTCGTTTCAATCACGCCGGGGCTGACCACGTTGACGCTGACGCCGCTGCCCGCCAGCACCTGCGCCAGCGAGCGCGACAGCTGCACCACCCCTGCCTTGGCAATGGCGTACGGTACGATGCCGGGGCGCGCCACCAGTTGCCCGGCCCCCGCATACCCCAGATTGACGATGCGGCCCCAGCCACGTGCCCGCAGCAGCGGCGCCGCCTCCTGGCAGGTGGCGAAGGTGGCCGTCAGGTTGCTGCTGAGCATGTCGTGCCACTCGGCGTCTGTGGTGTCCATCAGGGGACGGTGAACGTAATTGCCAACGTTGTTGACCAGCACGGCCAGGCCGCCGTAAGCCGCGTGGGCCTGCCCGACCAGGGCGCGGGCCTGCGCAGGCACCGTGACATCGGCCGCGAGGGTCACGGCCTGCACGCCCAGGGCGCGGCACTGCTGCGCGGTCTCCTGGGCGTCGGCCTCGCTGCGGCGGTAATGCACCGCCACATCAAAGCCCTCGGCGGCCAGGGCCAGCGCCAGGCCCCGGCCAATACCGCGCGCTGCGCCCGTCACCAGGGCGGTGCCGCGCTGGCGGGTCACGCTTCCTCCCGCTGGGCCAGCTGCACCAGCGTGCGCGTGTAGGTGTTGAGGGGGTAGGTCAGCGCCTCGTCCAGCGTGACCCAGGCCCAGGCCTCAATTTCCTCGTTCGGGGTGATCTCGTGGCCGTCTGTGCCGGCAAAAAAGTCCACCAGCAGCATGTGGGCGTCCTTATGGAATTCCGGACTGAGGACGGCCTCCTGGGTCTGGGCCAGGCGGAGGTCATGGAGACGCAGCCCCACCTCCTCTGCAAACTCGCGCTGCACGGCGGCCAGCAGGGTCTCGCCCCATTCCACCTTGCCGCCGGGCACGCCCCACAGCCCGCGCCATTTGGTCGTGCGCACCAGCAGCACTCGGCCACCTTTGTCCCACACCAGCGCCCCCACACACACCAGCGGTCTGTTCATCCTGCCCAGCCTACAGGGCGGGCCTGACAGCCGGGGGGGACGAATGCTTACCGGCCCCGCCGCCGCATGACCTGGCGTTCCAGGGCCGTAATCAGGGTGTAGACCAGGACGCCGTAACCGACCAGCAGGGCAATGGCGGCAAACTGCGCGGCCTTGTTCTGGTACACGCCGGCCACCTGCACGGCCAGGCCCAGCCCTTTCTGGTTGGGGTCCACGAACTCCCAGACCACCGCGCCAATCAGGGCCAGACTGGCGGCCAGGCGCAGCCCGCCTAGGAGAACGGGCAGCGCGCCGGGCAATTCCAGACGGGTCAGGCGCTGCCAGCGGGATGCGCGCAGGGTGCTGAAGAGTTCGTGATAGGTACCTTCCAGTTCGCGCACGCCCACCAATGTGGCGATCAGCATGGGGTAGAGGGCGCTGAGGGCCGACACGACGACCGCTGGCAGCAGCCCAAAGCCCAGCCACGACACCAGCAGCGGGGCCAGTACCACGATAGGCGTGCTCTGCGAGGCCACCAGAAACGGACTGAGAAAGCGTTCCAGCGCCCGCCACTTGGCCAGGGGATACCCGATCAGCACCCCGGCCAGCGCCCCCAGCAGGGTGCCCAGCAGCGCCGCCCGCACCGTCACCCAGAAGGCAGCGGCCAGCGCGGGGGCCGTTTTGACCGCTTCCTGCCACACCGCGCCGGGCGTGGGCACCAAAAAAGGCTGGTTAAGGGCCGAAGCGCCCACATGCCAGCCCAGCAGCGCCAGGGCCACGGCCAGCGCTGGCAGCCAGCCCGAGCGGCTGCGGGTGCCGGCGGTTTCGGCGCGCAGGCGAGTGCTGTCCCCAGTCCCCAGCACCGCGCGCAGGTGGGCTTCCAGGCCGTCGGTGTACGCGCTCACGCGGCCCTCGCCGCGCGTGTCCAGGACCTCGACAATCTGACCGCCCTGCAACACGGCCACCCGGTCGGCCAGCCACACGGCTTCCCGGATGGAATGGGTGACCAGCACGGTCGTGCGCCCCGTTTTCTCGTGCAGGTGGCGCAGCTCGGCGTTAAAGCGTTCGCGGACCAAGGCGTCCAGGGCGGCAAAGGGTTCGTCCAGCAGCAGTACGTCGCCGCTCTGGGCCAGCGCGCGTGCCAGGGCCACCCGCGCCCGCATGCCCCCCGACAGCTGGGCCGGAAAATAGGGGCCGTACGCCTCCATGCCCACCATCTTCAGGGCCTCCTGGGGGGCCAGGCCACCGCCCGCGCCCAGGTCGGCCGGCAGGGCCACGTTCCGCAGGGCGGTGCGCCAGGGCAAGAGGCGGTAATCCTGAAAGACCAGGGCGGGCGGCGTGCCGCTGTGAACCGCGCCGCGTTCCGGCCTGAGCAGCCCGGCCAGCACACGCAGGAGGGTGCTTTTGCCACCACCCGACGGTCCAATCAGGGCCAGGAATTCGCCCCGGCGAACCTCCAGGCTCACGCTGTTCAAGATGACCTCGCCGCCCAGCCGCACCGTCACGTCTTGCACGGCCAGGGGGGGCCGGTCACCGGGCGCGCTCACGCCTTCACCGCAGCGGGCCGGGGCCGCCCGCGCGTGTTCACCAGCACCACACCCGCCACCGCCACCGCGCCGCCCAGCAGGGTGACTGGCGTGGGCACCTCGCCCAGCCACAGCCAGGCAATCAGCACCGCAAACACCGGGGAGACATACAGGAAAGAGGTAGTCGTGCTGGCCCCCACCCGCGCCAGCGCGAAGGTCCAGGTCAGGTAGGCCAGGGCCGCCGGAAACAGTCCGATGTAGACGGCGGCCAGGTGTGCCCCCAGCGGCGCGCGGGCCAGTTCGGTGCCGAAGCCCGGCAAAAAGGCCAGCAGGGGCACGGTGCCCAGCAGCAGCGACCACACCGTGAAGTGCAGCGGATTCATGCGCGCCAGCAGCGGCTTTTGAAACACGAAGTACAGGCTGGTAAACAGTGCCGCCGCCAGAATCAGCAGCGCGCCATGGGTAAATTGCACGCCCTGGCCGCCGCCCAGCACGATCAGCACGACCCCGGCCAGGCTGACCAAGGTGCCCAGCCAGCCTAAGGAGTTCAGGCGTTCGCCGCCGTAACGGGTGGCCAGCAGCGCCGTGATGACTGGCCCCGCCGCGATAATCAGGCTGGCAGTGCCGGCGGGCACGCTGACCTCGCCGTAATTCAGGCACAGGTGATACAGCGTGATGCCCGAGAAGCTGAGGAGGGCAATGCGTCCCAGGTCGGCCAGGGGCGGCACCGGCAGGCGCGCCACCAGCGCGTAGAGCCCCAGCGCCGCCCCCGCCACCAGAAAGCGGTACAGCGTCAGGTGCCCCGGCGAAAAGGCCTCCAGCCCCGCGCGAATGCCTGCAAACGCCGACGCCCAGAACACAACCGTGACCAGAATGGCCCCCAGCGAGAGGGCGTCCAGACGGCCAGGCACAGGGGGCGCGCGCATACGCCCGCCAGCATAGAGCGCCCCGGCAGATTAAGAAGACCCCCGGCGTGCCCCACACCCGCGCCCCCCGCGCGGCCCAGAGCATAGGCGCACAGGAGGCTCAGCCATGACGGACCCCAGAGACACGGCCCCGACCACCCCGGCCAGCACCCCCGAAACGATGGACCACCACACCGGAAACGATCACAGCACCCACGGCGCCAACACCAACCTGGACCCCAGCTTGCAGGGCGGCGCCTCTACCCCGGAAGATCAGAGGGCGGCGCAGACCATTCAGGACGCGCACGAACGGGACCAAGCAGAGTAAAGCGGGCCGGCCCGTCATGTCTGCGCCCAGAAAGAGGGGCGCGGGCCTTAATCTGGGTTGGGGGACGCTTCACGCGAAACCCGCAAGGCACCCCATACACTGCCCCCACGGAGGGAACGACATGACAAACGACAGCAACACTTCTGGACTGGCCGGTATGGACCAAAGCCGCATGATCAGCGGCGCAGCAGGCGGCGCCCTGCTGCTGCTGGGGCTCCGCAAGCGCGGCGTCCTGGGCCTGGGTCTGGCCGCCGTGGGCGGCTACCTGGCCTACCGCGCCGCCACGGGCAACGACCCTGTAATGGCCGCCGCTGGCCTGGGCGGGGGCGCTGTGGCCGCCAAGCCCATCTTTGTGGAACACAGCGTGGTGATTGACCGCCCCGCGCAGCAGGTCTACGACTACTGGCGCAAGCTGGAAAACCTGCCCCAGGTCATGAGCCACCTGGAAAGCGTGACGGCCCTGGACGAAAAGCGCAGCCGCTGGGTGGCCAAAGCGCCCCTGGGCACTCACGTGGAATGGGAAGCCGAGATCGTTAACGACAAGCCCGGCCAGCGCATCGGCTGGCACTCGCTGCCCGGCGCGACGGTGGACAATGCTGGCAGCGTGCAGTTCGAGGAGCTGCCCAACGGCGGCACCCGCGTCCATGTGGCGCTGTCGTACCGCCCGCCCGCTGGGCCGCTGGGCGCCGCCGTGGCCAAGCTGTTTGGTGAGGAACCCAGCCAGCAGATTGCCGAGGACCTTCAGAAATTCAAGTCGGCCTTTGAGGGCGGTAGCAAGAACTGACGTTCAGCTGAGGCAAAAGGGCAGATGGCCGGGAGCTTCCTGGCCATCTGCCTTTTGCCTGAAGTGGGGGGCTGGCCGTCCCGGTAGCCCCAAAGAGCGAGCAGAGGGCGGCCCAGGTCAAGCCGCCTCAAATCTGCTGCTTCAACCACTCCTGATCGGGCGCGGTCATCTGAAGTACTTCGACCACCACGTCGTCTGGTCCCAGCACTTGCAATCGCTTCTGGCCCCACGGCTCGGCGGTGGGCGGCATCAGGAAAGTCAGACCGGCCTGCTGGAGTCTCGCCGCTTCGGCCTCGACATCATCCACGACTAGGGCCAGCATCACGGCGGCTGTGCGTTTGCCCTGCAAAAAGGGCCCGGCGGCCTCGTGGTCCTTCTGAATCAGGTCGAGGTTGAACTGTGGATGTTCAGGGTGCTGCAAGCTGACAAACCACGGCAGTTCCGCCGTGGGCAGAAAGCCGAAGTGCTGCTGATAAAACCGGGCACCCTCGGCGGGGTTCTGGCTCAGGGCCATCAGGCTAATAGCGCGGGTCTGCATCAGGGCCTCCTCTGTGAAGTTGGGGTTGAGCGGTACAGTACGCGGCGGCTCTGAGCAGGACCACAGAGAGAGCTAAGGGCTATGCGGTATGAAACCGGCCTCGTCCCGATGCTGCCGTCAATCAGGGGCATTCAAATGAACGTTGACCTCAAGAGCCAGGACTGTCGCCACGGCGCGGCTGGGTAAAAAGAGAAGGACAGGCGATTCTTCCCGTCCTTCTCTGGTGCCGCCCGGTGAGCAGTGCTTACTTCTCGACGAGGTACGCCGTTTCAATCACGTCGGGCGTGCCGCCCATGCCCGGCTGAATGCGGGTCAGGCGGTCCAGCACGTCCAGACCCTCCACGACCTTGCCGAAGACCGTGTGGCGGCCGTCCAGGTGGGGCGTGTCCACAAACGTGAGGAAGAACTGGCTGCCGTTGGTGTTGGGGCCACGGTTGGCCATGCTCAGGACGCCTTTGCCCTGGTGGCGGCGGCTGTTGGGCTCGTCTTCAAAGTCGTAGCCGGGGCCGCCCGAGCCGGTGCCGGTGGGGTCGCCGCCCTGGGCCATAAAGCCGTCGATGACGCGGTGAAACTTGATGCCGTCGTAATAGTGGTGGCGCAGCAGGTACGCAAACGAGTTGACCGTGATGGGCGCGTCGTCGGGGTACAGCTCCACAACCAGGCGGCCCTTGCTGGTCTCCAGAATGGCGCGGTACTGCTTGCCGGGTTCAATGCCTGCGCCCAGTTCTGGGGCCTGCGAAAAGCGTGTCTGGCGCTCGGCACTCAGTTCGGGCGTGGAGGTAAAGCCGTCGTCCTGGTAGGTGGTCATGGGGGGCATTGTAAAGGAGGGCTGTGGACCGTGGGCTGCGAACAGCCTGAGCGCGCTCTATACGAACGGTCAAGAAATTTGTCTCTGGTCCATACCCTTTTTCTCTTCATTCTCTTCCCCTTTACTCCCCTGTTCGTGCCCGGCGCTTCTGATACGCCCCGGTCAGCAGTTCTGCGATGTACTCACGGGTAAAAGGCATATCGCTGGCCTCGGCCGCTGAGATTTCTTCGTCCCGGTCGTAGGTGAGCCGCACATAGGTGGCGCTGTGGGCCGGGCCGTGGGGGTCAAACTCCAGCACCAGGTAGCACGGCAGGGTGGAGTCCAGCGGGTTGCCCACGCTCCCGCAGTTCATCAGGGGACGGCCCTCGACATCCAGCATCAGGGCCTCATGCATGTCGGCGTAGACCAGCGCGTCGGCGTGTTCTTTGAGGCCAAACTGCGGGTTGGGCGCAAAGGCGTCCAGCTGGTCGTGCAGGCTGCTGTGAGGGTAGAGGCGGTGAAAGAGGCCCCGGCTGCTGGCATGCACAAAGCGCCACCACGCGCCGCCAAACTGCTCCTCGATGCCGTAGGGCAGTCCCGAGAGGTAGGTCAGGGCCTCGGGGCTGAGTTTGCTGCGCGGCCACAGGTCCTGCGGGCGGTGGGTGGCGCCGGCCACGCGGGCGTCCCAGTTCCCCTGAATCACGCGCGTGGCGTGGGCCTGGGTCCAGTCCACGACCTCGCGGGGGCGCGGGCCCTTGCCCACGAGGTCACCCAGCACCCAGATGTCGGAAAGGCCGCGCCGCTGAATGTCTGCGTGAACCGCGAGCGTGGCCGCCAGGTTGGCGTGCAGGTCCGCGAGGATGGCGAGGCGAATCATGCACCCGAGTCTAGCCCAGCCCCTGCCGGGCGCCCGGTCAGGTGAGATGGACTCTGGGAGAATCGTTTGCAATGGTGATTCCCTCTGGCCGCACTGGCAAAGCTGCGGGGCAGAGGGAAAAGGAGTTCAGGCGGGCTGACGGGCGTGGGGGTTGCCAGGCAGTGCTGTTCCGATAGGTCAACGAAACAGGTGGAGTCCGTGTGACATGGATTCCGCTTCATCGCAGCACAGCTGGCAAGGCACCGTCTGCGGTTCCATATCGCGCAATCCGCATCTGTTCCTTCTCGCTCTCCTGCAGAGATTTTCAAGTCTGCGGCGCAGCTTTCTAAGTCCGCTCGGATTTCATCAAGCCCTTTGCTCGATTCAATCAGAGTCCGTGTGAGAGGCCCCCTTAGCCCAGCTCGTGGTACTGGCCCCGGAAATACACCAGGGGGTCGTCGTCGGTGTAGCGGCTGTAGTCCACGAAGCCCACGTACAGGGTGTGGTCACCGGCCTCGATCACCTCGTGTTTGCGGCACACAAGCTGCGCCACAGCGCCGCCAATCAGGGGCAGGCCCTCGTGGTCAAACCAGGGGACCAGTTCGTCGGGGCCGGGGCGCCCGGCAAAGTGGTCACTGAGGTGGCGCTGCGCGGCCGACAGCACGCTGACGCCAAAATGTGTGACCTCGGGCCGCGCCAGCAGGGCGTGCATATGGGCGCGGTGATCCACGCTGACCAGAATCAGAGGCGGCGTCAGGCTGACTGACACGAAGGCGCTGGCGGTCATGCCCCGGCGCGTGTCACCGTCCGCCGCAGTGATGATGGTCACGCCGCTGGCAAAGCGGCCCAGAGTCTGCCGGAACTCCTGGGGAGAGAGGCCGCCGGTCACGTTCTGCGTGTCTGTCATGCGGCGAGTTTAAAGGCTGAGGTCTGTGGGGACGTTCGGGCTACAGAGACGGGACGGCCTCATATGGACGGCCGCCCATCTCCGACATCTCCGGGAAAATGGTGAATAGGCTCCGCCTCAGGCGCTTGATAAGACCGTTGTCTGAACTTGCCTTCTTAGCTCCTTACCCCTTCAGCCGGGCTGCATCGGAGGTGGTATCAGGGCCGCGCAGGTGGCAGGGCCGGCACGGGGGCCAGCGGCTCGGCAGTCAGGTCGCGCACCAGCAGGTCAGGCAGGCGCACTACGCCACGCACCGGCACTGTGTCGGTCCAGCGCTGCCCACTGACCCGAATCTCGGTGAGGCCAGGCCGCAGGGCGGCAAATCCGTAGTAACCCAGCGCGTCGGTGTGGCCCTCAGCCACCAGCTGTCCGTCCTGGAAGGCCTGCACGCGCCGCCCCCCCGGCACCGCGCTGCCGGTGACCCGCCCCAGCAGGCCGCGCGTGGTGGGCGCCGTGTCGCCCCAGGGCTGGGGCTGGGCCAGCGCGCCGCCCGGCGAGCGCAGCAGCGCCAGCGCCGCCTGGAAGCCCTGCGCTGTGGTCTGGCGCTGACTGTACACGTCGGCGGTGGGCGTCCGGTACGAGTACCCGACCCAGCCCAGCCCCGCCTGCACCGCGCGCCGCGCCTGGGCCGCTGTGACCGCCGGACTGTTGAGGTACATGGCGCTGCCCGCCGCCACCGCCGCCTGCGTGCCGTCTGCCCGCACGGTGACCTGCCGGGCAAAGGCGTTCCAGCCGTCGTACCACGCGCCCTGCTCGGCCACGCCGTCGCGCTTGTAGTTCATCAGGACGTTCAGTTCCAGCAGGCCGTCTTTCATCCAGCCGGGCCAGTCTTGCAGCACGTCGGCGTAGGTGCGGGTCTTCTGAAAGGCCGCCAGGTCCGTGGGCGCCGCCGCGTAGGTAATGGTCGCGGCGCTGATCCAGACCTCGGGCTTCAGGGCCTTGGCCTCCAGGGCGATGCGGCGCACGAGGTTGGTCACCTGCTGGCGTTTCCAGGTCTGCCAGGCCGGGTCGCTGGCGGCGGGGGTGCCGGCGCGGCCCGTTTCGGCGCGGTAGCGGACCAGCACCTTGGCGTCGTAGCCCCAGGCGCCGCCGTCGGGGTAGCGGATGCGGTCGAGCTGAAGGCCGTCTACGTCGTAGTGGCGCACCAGACTCAGGGCGGCCTGGGTCATGTAGTCGGCGGCTTCGGGAATGGCCGGGTCCAGCCAGGCGTCGCGGCCCTCCTGCCAGGTGCCGTCCGGGCGGCGCGACAGCCACGAGGCCGCCCCCGCCTGCGGGCCACGGGTGCGCATGACGTGGGTCAGGCGGGTGTTGGGCCGGGCCTCGTTGGCGGCGCCCGTCACGCTGATCCAGGCGATGACCCGCAGGCCCCGCGCGTGTGCCTGCTGGATGACGGCGGCCAGTGGGTCAAATCCAGGCGTCAGTTCGGGGTCGGTCGCCGCCGGCACCGCCGCTTTCAGGCACAGGCAGTCGGCGCGGCGGATGGCCTGCACAAACAGCGTGTTCACCCCCAGGCGCGCGGCGTCCTCAACCGTCGCCTTGACCTGGCCGGGGGTATAGAGGCCCGGTCCAAAGGCGTCTATCCACAGCCCCCGCAGTCCCGCGCCGGGCTGGGCTGTCAGTGCCGTGGGGGTGGGTGGGGCAGCCGCCTGGGCGCCGGGCCCCAGCGCAAGAAGGGTGGGCAACAGCAGGGCGGCGCGGCGCAGCAGGGTGGTCATGGTCGTGCCGGGCAGGCTAGCGCACCGGCCTCACTGGAAAGTGATAGCCCACAGCGGCGGTGGACAAGCAGCCTGGCACCACTGGGCAGGAGAGCGGGCTTGTGGCGGACCAGCGGTGGTCGGATGTTTCCGCTGCCCTCTCACGACAAAGGCAGCCTGCGGTCAGCGTTCGGCGTCGTCCTCTGCGCTGTCATCGGTGCTGGCGGGCGTTGCGGCCGGGGTGTTGCGGTTCTTGCCGATTTCGCGCACGCGGCCCCCGAAGCGGCCCCGGATGTCCTCATACATAGGGTGGGCGCGGATGTCGCCGGGGCGACCAGAGGCGGGCTTGGCCTCGGCGGGCGCTGCTGGTGCTGAGGTCGGGACCGGCCGGGGGGGCGGTTTAGGGGCGCTGAACTGAGCGTAGGGCGCGTCGTCCAGTGCGGGGCCAGCCTCGTCCACCGGCCCCCCGAAGGCGTCCCAGTCGGGTTCCTCGGTAATGGCTTCGACGAGATACGGCTCTCTGGCCGGTGGCAGGCGGTCGCCCCCCTGGGCGTCAGCCGGGGCTGGAGCGGGGTCGGCGGCGTGCGCCTCGTCCCAGGGGATATCGGCCACTGGCAGCGGCGCGGGCGCCACGTCGTCAGGGCTGGCGGGCGGCACCCGGCGTTCGGGCGTGGGCCGGCCGGGCAGGGGTGGGGGCAGCGTGGCCACGGCCGCCGGGCGAGGCGGCGGCACCGCACTGGCCTGAGGGAGCGGGGAAGCCGTCTGCGCTGCTGGGGGCGCCGCCGACTCCACCGGCTCAAACGCCGGCCCGCGTGAGGTGGGGCGGCGCGGCGGCGCGCTGCGGCCAGGGTCAAACGGCGCGACCTCCAGGTCGGCAGGCGGAGCAGCGGCAGCGGCTGGAGACGGTGTGCGGGGGGCTGCGGGCGCAGGAGCGGCTGAGGCCGTGCCCGTGTTCTCGCTGCTGGCGCCACCCAACTTCAGTCGGCGCCCGCCTTCTGGGGCAATCAGTTCAAAAGTCACCGGGCCAAAGACTTTCAGGACGATTTTGGCGATGTCGTCAAACTTATTGGCGACCTGCTTGGCATGAAAGGCGTTGCGTTCGTCGTAACTCAGGCTGACATAGCCAGCTTCGGCGTGCATGCGTGCCGGTTTCAAGAAAGCCCTCAGCTGCATGCTGGCCTGGCGGACCACATCGGCCCAGTTGCCCTGCGCGGCGGGCAGGGGCACGCCGGCTTCCTCGGCGGCGGCCTGCACGGCGGCGCGCACCGGTGTGGGGCCAGCCGCCGCGCGCGGTGGAGGGGCGTCGGTCCCGGCGGGCCTCACGCCGCTGGCTTTCAGCCCAGCCAGTTCCTTTTCCAGACGGTTCAGGCGCTGGAGCAGGTCAGCAGGAACGGCGGCGCCGCCTGTCCCAGCAGTGGCCCCGCCTGCACCCGCACCGCCATCAGCAGCCAGCAGGGCGTGGGTCAGGGCCAGCTCTAGACTCTGGCCATCGGCGGCGCGGGCAAAGCGGGCATCCTGCTCGTCCAGGGCCGCCTGCAGGCGCAGCAAGCGGGGCACATCGGCGCCTTCCAGCCGCTCGCCGCCCAGGCCCAGTTCGGCATGCAGGGCCGCGCCCAGCGCCGAGACCAGCCCCTCGACCACCGTCCGGGCCGCAAAGCCGTCGCGGTACAGGGCCGAGGCGCCGCTCAGGGCCGCGCCGGGGTCGCCGCCCACCAGAGCCGCCGCCACGCCGCGCACCCGCTCGCCGGGCGGCAGACCCAGCGCCTCTTCGACACCCGCGCGGGTAATGGCGGTGCCGGCCGCCAGCATCCGTTCCAGCAGGCTCTCGCCGTCGCGCATGGCGCCGTCGGCCAGGCGGCCAATCAGCTGGAGGGCGTCACTGTCGGCGCGCACACCCTCACGGGTGGCCAGCCCCGTGAGCTTGCCGGCGATCTCTTCGGGGGTCAGGCGGCGAAAGCGGTAGTGCTGGCAGCGCGAGAGAATGGTCGGAATAATTTTTTCCGGCTCGGTGGTGGCCAGGATAAAGATGACGTGGCCCGGCGGCTCCTCCAGGGTCTTCAGGAGCGCATTGAAGGCCGCGCGGCTCATCATGTGCGCCTCGTCCAGAATGTAAATCTTCTTGCCGCCGCGCATGGCCGCCAGCCCGACTTTCTCGCGCAGGTCGCGCACGTCGTCCACGGAATTGTTACTGGCCGCGTCAATTTCGAGCACGTCGGGGTGGGACCCGGCGCGCACCGACAGGCAACTCTCGCACTCGCCGCAGGGCTTGGGCAGCGGCCCGGTGCAGTTGGCGGTCATGGCGATCAGGCGCGCGGTGGTCGTCTTGCCCACGCCGCGCGGGCCAGAAAACAGGTAGGCGTGGCCCACGCGCCCCTGCGAGAGCGCCGCCTTGAGCACGTCTTTGACGTGTTCCTGGCCGATCACGTCTTCCCAGCGCACCGGCCGGGCCCGCTGGTAGATGGCGCTCATCGGTGCCCCTCCGCGGCGCGGCTCTGCGGGTTCGGGGCGGGGTGTGGGAAGGAGGAAGTCGGAAGTGGGAAAGACAAACGGCCAGCCCTACGCGCTTTTAACTGCTGTTGTTCAACCACTTGCCGCTTCACCTGGGTAGTGTAGAGGCCGGGAGGCCAGAGGCGCAGTAAGGCAGGTTGGGTTGAGGGAAACAGGGCAGCCAGACAGGGTTTTTCCGTTTGCGGTCAACCGACTAAGCCCTTTTCAGTGGCAGGTAGCGGGGCTGCCACGCCCGGTCCCGAATCACGGCCTCCAGCTGCGCCCGGTCCATGTTGCGGATGCGGCGCTCGGCGCACACCCCGTCGCGGATGGCTTGCAGGGCCACATTGACGGCCACCTGAATGCTCAGCTCGCGCAGGTCGCGGGTGGGGGGATAGACGCGCTCGCCGTACTGCTCGGTAAATTCGGCCAGGGTGCGCGCGGCTTCCATGACCATGCCGTCGGTAATTTCGCGGGCGCGGCTGGCCACCGCCCCGAAGCCCAGCCCCGGAAAGATAAAGGCGTTGTTGCCCTGGCCCACGGGATAACGCTTGCCCCCATAGTCCACGTCGGGAAAAGGGCTGCCCGAGGCGATGATGGCGCCGCCGCCCGTCCAGTGGATCAGGTCGGCTGGACGGGCCTCCACATGGCTGCTGGGGTTGCTGAGCGGAAACACGATGGGCCGGGGCGTGTGCTCCAGCATGGCCACCACAGTCTCCTGCCGGAACAGGCCGGGCACGCCGGTAAAGCCCAGCAGGGCGGTGGCGCGCGCGTTCACGATGACCTCGTGCAGGTCGGGGTACTCGCCCGCGTAGGTCCAGCCGGCCAGGTCGCCCGGGCGGCGCACGAAACTTTCCTGCTGAGGTTCAAGGTCAGGTTGCCCGTCCATCAGCAGGCCGTGGCGGTCCACCACGAAGACGCGGGCGCTGGCCTCGTCATGGCTCAGGCCGTCGGCTTGCAGGCCCTGCCGAATCGCCATCGCCACGCCGATGCCGGCGGCCCCGGCCCCCACAATCACGAAAACCTGCGCCGACAGGGCCTCACCCTTGATGCGCGCCGCGCCCATCAGGCCCGCCAGGGCCATCGCCCCGGTGCCCTGAATGTCGTCGTTAAATGACGGAATCACCCGGCGGTAGCGCTCCAGGACCCGGAAGGCCGTGCCCCGGCTAAAGTCCTCCCACTGCAAGATGGCCTTGGGGTAGCGCTGCGCCACCGCCTCGACAAAGGCGTCCAGAAACTCGTCGTAGGCGTCCCCGGTCAGGCGGGGGTGGTGAACCCCCAGGTACAGCGGGTCGTCAATCAGGTCCTGGCGGTTGGTGCCCACATCCAGTTCGACGGGGAGGGTTTTGTCTGGGCCCACGCCGCCTGCCGCCGTGTACAGCGACAGCTTGCCAATGGAGATGGCCATGCCGCCAAAGCCCTGGTCACCAATCCCCAGGATGGCGCTGGAATCGGTCGCCACAATCATGCGCACGTCGTTGACGGTCACGTTTTCCAGCATGTCTTCCACGCGGTCAATGTCGCCGGTGCTGACGGTAAAGCCGCGCGGGTAGCGGTAATTGCTCGAATAGTTGCGCACGGCTTCGCCCACCGTGGGCGTGTAGATGATCGGCAGCATCTCTTCGAGGTGGTCTTCCAGAATGGCGTAGAACAGCACCTCGTTGCGGTCTTGCAGGGCGCGCAGGTACTCGTGTTTTTCGAGGTCGGTGCTGCACTTGAGGTAGCGCAGGTATGTGCGCTCTTTCTGTTCCTCGAAGGTGCTGGTGTGCGGCGGAATCAGGCCTTCAAGCTCCAGCTCACGCCGCTCGGTGGGCGTGAAGGCGGTCGTCTTGTTCAGCAGCGGGTTTTGCAGCAGGGCCAGCCCTGTGACCTGAACGTTGATGTAGCGCTGGCCTTCGGGGTCGCGCTTGACGTCGTAGTAGCGGGACACGGGTGGAGACTTCGGCATGGCGCTGACAGCATACCGGCCTGCGCTTGTCTCAGGGTCATAGGCGGGTATGGACAAAAAGTACGGCGGCGGACTGGCCGCGCCGCACCCATGTTCAGGCCGTGAACTTTATCTCGCGGCTTCGGGGCCACTTACGTGGTCGGTGCCCCGGCTTGGTGTGCCGCCCAGCGCTCACGCAGGCCCTCAAAGCCGGCGTCTATTCGTTCCTGGGGCAACACCGCCTGAAGGCTGGTGCCCCGCCCAATCTCGTCCCCCAGCTCGTTGACCGCGACCATGGAGGCGTAAATGCGCCGGCCTTCCTGCCGCTGAAAGGTGGCGGTGACCGTCACCGTCATGCCGGGCAGCGCCGAAGCCGTGTGCACGACTTCCACCTGCATCCCAATGCCGCCCTCGCCGTCTTCCAGAAACGGCAGGATGATTTTGCGCCCAGCTTCTTCAAAGTGCTTGGCCATCCAGTAGGTCGCGTACACCGGATGCACCCGGCCCAGTTCGCCAAAATCCACCGTCATCTCACTGGTCACGCGCACGGTCAGGGTCTGGATAAAGCCGGCAGGAATGGGACGCATGGGGTCTACGGTAAGGGCCGCAGCACTTTATGGACAGAGTGTTAATCCATTCCTGCCGGACGGCGGGGCGCGCCTCCGTACACTGCCCCCCATGAGGCTCAAGCCCGCCGACCTGTTCACCCTGCTGCGCGAGGCCTTCCTGGCCTTCGGGCAGGACAAGGCCCCGCGGCTGGCGGCGGCCATCGCCTACTACGCCATGTTCAGCCTGGCGCCGCTGCTGCTGCTGGCGGTCACGGTGGCCAGCCGCTTTCTGACCAACGAGGCGTTTTTAGAGCAGCTGTTTGGGCCGGTGGGCCTGATTACCCAGAATCTGGGTGAGGAAGCCGCCGCCTTTCTGCGCGACCTGATTAAGCCCGAGAGCCTGCAAAAAAGCAGCGCTGTGGCCTCGGTGGTGGCGTTTGTCACCCTGTTCATGGGGGCCACAGGCCTCTTTGTGCAGCTTCAAGACGCCCTGAATACCATGTGGGGCGCCGACCCACCGCCGCCGCAGGGCTTCGTGCATGTGCTGTGGACACGGGTGAAATCCTTCCTGATGATTCTGGGCATCGGGCTGATCCTGATTGCCTTTCTGGCCCTGAATACCTACCTCTCGGCCATTGCACAGGGGCTGGGTGACCGCATCGGCGCCGGGGCTTTTTTTGTGCGGGCGGGGACGGCCCTGCTCTCCACGCTGTTTCTCTCGCCGGTCTTTGCCGGCATCTACAAGGTGCTGCCCGACGTGAAGCTGGAATGGCGCGAGGTCTGGGTGGGCGGCATCTTTACAGCGGCCCTCTTTACGCTGGGGCAATTGGGGATCGGGCTGTACCTGGGGCAGGCGGCGCCCAACAGCGTGTTTGCGGGGGCGGCGTCACTGGTGCTGCTGCTGCTGTGGATCTATTACTCGGCCATGATTTTCTTCTTTGGGGCCGAGGTGACCTGGGTGTATTCCCAGAAATTCGGCACCCGCGCGGGCGGCGCGGCGAACACCGCCAAAAAAGAAGCGCTGGTCGAGCAGGGCGTGGCTATCAGCGCCGCCGAAAGTCCCCAGGAGCGGGCGGCCAAGGACGCCACCGACCAGCCAGTCCGCGACGCGCGGGGCCGGGTGCTGGGGGTCAAAGTCCCCCGGTTGCCGCGTGTGCTGCCCCCGGTGCCCCGCCACGACGAGGGCCGGGTGCTGCCCACGGTGCGCGCCGCGCTGTGGAACGTCGTGCTGGCCCTGCTGGCCGTGCCGGCTGTGATTGTGCTGCGGCTCCTGGGTCTGACTGGAGGCAAACGGCGGTAAAGCCCAGAAGGGACCTGACCTCCAGCTCTGTCCGGTTTCATTGACGCAGTGTCCGGTTGACTTTACCCTGGGTCCATGAACCGGCGCCGCCTGCATAAGGGGTCACCCTGAGCGCCCCACCGACAACTCAGCCGCCCCAGGTGCGCGCGCGGCGAGAACAGCTGGGGCTGCGGGCGGGCGAGTGTGCCCGCCTGACCGGCATCACGCGGCAGGCACTGCACGCCATTGAGACTGGCGCCTACGTGCCCAACACCCTCACCGCCCTGCAACTGGCGCGGGTGCTGTCGTGCTGTGTAGAGGACCTGTTCGCCCTGGCGCCCGCTGGGGTGCAGGCCCGGCTGGTAGGCCAGGCCCCGCCGCCCGCCCGCGTCCGGCTGGCCCAGGTCGGCCCTGAGCTGCTGGCTTTTCCCCTGAGTGGTCAGGCGGGTTTAGGCGAAGCTGCCGATGGCCTGGCCCAGTCTGCGGCAGGTGGCCTGGCCCAGGTGGAACTGCTGGGCGACCCGCAGCGGGCGGCCCAGACGCTGGTGGTGGCTGGCTGTGACCCAGCCCTGTCCCTGCTGGGCACCCACGCCGCCCGCCAGGAGGGCCACTTGCTGCTACGTCCGCTGTCCAGCCTGGCGGCCCTGCGCGCCCTGGCTGCTGGCGAGGCCCACGCGGCGGGCATTCACCTGTATGACGCCCGCAGCGGCGTGTCCAACCTGCCCTTCGTGGAGCGGGCCCTGCCCGACCGCGCGGTCCACGTGCTGACCCTCTGGATGTGGGAGCAAGGCCTGATGGTGGCGCCGGGCAATCCCTGTGGCGTTACCGGGGTAGAGGACCTGCTGCGGCCTGGCCTGCGGCTGCAAAACCGGGAGCCGGACGCCGGCAGCCGCCTGCTGCTGGACAGCTGGCTGGACGCGGCCGGAATTGGCCCTGAGCGCCGCCTGGACCTGGCCGGCTACGGTCACGAGGTCGGCACGCCCCTGGCCGCCGCCGAACGGGTGGCGGCAGGCGCCGCCGACGTGGCGCCTGGTCCCCGCTCGGCGGCCCTGGCGCTGGGGCTGGACTTCGTGCCCCTGCAAACCGAGCGCTTTGACCTGGTGGTGCCGGATGAATTTCTGGCCCACCCAGGCCTGCACCGTCTGCTCGCGGCCGTGCGTCAGCCGGCCTTCCGCAGCGACCTGTGCGCGCTGGGTGGCTACGACCCGGCCCACGCCGGCGACCTCTGGCAGACCGTTGGTCCCGCCCCCCAACCCCCCAAGGAGATCCCATGACCCGCTCCACTGTTTTACTCGCCCTGCTGCTAGCCGGCTCGGCCCAGGCCGCCAGCCTCACTGTATTCGCCGCGTCTTCGCTGACCGACGCCTTCACCGAACTGGGCCGGGCCTTTGACGCCCGCACAGGCCACAAGACGACCTTTCAGTTCGCCGGGTCTCAGGCGCTGCGCACCCAGCTGGACCAGGGCGCACGGGCCGACGTGTACGCCAGCGCCAACACCGCGCAGTTTGACCCGCTGGTCAAGGCCGGGGTCGTGAACCCAGGCCAATTCTTTGTCAGCAACCGCCTGGCGATTATTGTGCCCAGGAGCAACACGGCCGTGACCACCATGCAGGACCTCGCCAGGCCCGGCGTGAAACTGGTGATTGCCGACAAGGCGGTGCCGGTGGGCGACTACACCCGCCGGATGCTGAGCGCCGTTGACGGGTCGCGCGCCTACGGAACCGACTTCTCGGCGCGCGCCCTGAGGAACGTGGTCAGCGAGGAACCCAACGTGCGCCAGGTGGCTCTCAAGGTGCAGCTGGGCGAGGCCGACGCCGCCGTGGTCTACCAGACCGACGTGACCCCAGCGCTGAAACCCAGCGTGCGCGTCATTCCGCTGCCCACCCGCTTTAACCAGAGTGCCAGTTACCCCATCGGCACGGTGAAAACGTCGGCTAATGCAGGTGCGGCGCAGGAGTTCGTGTCGTTTGTGCTCTCCAGCGATGGCCAGAAGATTCTGAAGAAGTGGGGCTTCCTGGCGCCCCCGGCGGCCAGACCCTGAGCCGAAAGCCCGCCCGTCTTCCTGTCCTGCCCGCCGTGCTGGGGGCGGTGCTGGTGGCTTTTCTGGTACTGCCAGTGCTGGCGCTGCTCATGCGGGGCGTGCGGCCCGATTTTCTGCCCACGGTGCAGAGCCCCGCTGTGCAGGACGCCCTGCGCGTCAGCCTATTGACCACGGGCTGCACATTGGCGCTGGTCGTGGGCCTGGTGACGCCTGTGGCGTGGGCGCTGGCCCGCTTCGAGTTTCCGGGCAAGGCGGCGCTGGAAACGCTGCTGGACCTGCCTATCGTCCTGCCGCCTGTGGTGGCCGGGGTGGGGCTGCTGCTCGTCTTCGGGCGCCAGGGCCTGCTGGGGCCGCCGCTGGAACTGGCGGGAATCCGTGTGGCGTTTTCGCCGGCTGCGGTGGTGCTGGCCCAGCTGTTTGTCTCGGCGCCGTTTTATCTGCGCACGGCCAAGGCGGGTTTTCTGGCCGTCGAGCCAGAGGTAGAAGACGCCGCCCGCACCGACGGCGCCGGGCGCTGGGCGGTGTTCCGCCTGATTACCTGGCCGCTGGCTTTTCCCTTTCTGTTCGAGGGGCTGGTGCTGGCCTGGGCGCGCGCCGTGGGCGAGTTTGGCGCGACCATCCTGTTTGCCGGGTCGCTTCAGGGGCAGACCCGCACGATCACCCTGGCGATTTACGGCGCCCTGGAATCGGACCTGGCCCCGGCTCTGGTGCTGTCGGCTGTGATGGTGGCCGTGGCCTTCGCGCTGCTGCTGCTGGTACGGCTGGGCCGGGGGTGGGCGCAAGGAAAGTAGGAAGTCGCTTATGGAACGTGAACAAGGAGTTCTGACAGACGGCGAGGGGAAGGAGGATTCCACTCCGCCTTGCTGGTGTCCGTCGCCCTCAGCTGGGGAACTGTCCCCGCCCCTCACCCCAGTTGTCCCAAATCCTCCTGCCTCGTGCCCACGCCCAGCCTCACCGGATAGGGCAGGGTCCCCTCATAGATAGCCCGGCCCACAATGGCGCCTTCGATGCGTTCCTCCTGCAGCAAGGCCACGTCGGCCACGTCCGCCACGCCGCCGCCCACAATCAGGGTGTTGGTCCAGAGCTGCCTCACCTGCCGCATCAGGTCGCGGTCCAGGCCTCTGAGGGTGCCGTCGCGGGTCACGTCGGTAAAAATCAGGGTTTCCAGGCCCGCTTCGGCGAGCACGGGGGTCAGCTCGGCGACCTCCAGGCCACTGCCCTGCGCCCAGCCGTGGGTGGCGACTTCCAGGCCGCGTGCGTCCAGGCTGACCACCACCCGCTCCGGGCCGTGGGCGGCAATCAGGTCGCGGACCAGCTCGGGATTCTTGACGGCGGCGGTGCCGATGACCACCCGCTCCACGCCCAGCGCCAGCAGCTCCTCGGCGGCGTCCCGGCTGCGAATGCCGCCGCCCACCTCCACCGGCACGCCCAGCTCGGCGGCCACCTGCCGGATGACGGCGCGGTTCTCACCGCGCCCGGTGGCGGCGTCCAGGTCCACCAGATGCACCAGCCCGGCCCCCAGGCCTGCCCAGTGGCGCGCGGCCTCCAGCGGCGACTCGAAATACACGGTTTCGCGCTCGGGGTCGCCCTCATACAGGCGCACGGCGCGGCCCGACTGAATGTCCACGCAGGGAATGATGAGGGGGGCAGGCGGCAGGCTCATGGGCCCCAGGATACGGGCGGCCAGCCACAGGTGCGGCGCGGGAAGGCTACACTGCCTCCGTGCGCGTTGGGATTGTCACGGCCACTTACCTGCCTTCCCGCAATGGGGTGGCGACCAGCACCGCCCTCTTTGCCCGGGGGCTGCGTGAACGTGGCCACGACGTGCGGATCTTTGCGCCGCGTCATCCCCAGATGCCCCCCCACGAGGACGGCGTTTACCGCCTGAATTCCTCGTTTGCCGGCGCGCGGGCGCTGGGCGCCCCGGCCGACTACCCGGTCATGCTGGCGCCGGGGCCGCTGCTCACGTCCCGGCTGCCGCTGCGCGATCTGGACGTGCTGCACACCATGCACCCCTTCCTGGCCGGGGGCCTGGCCCTCAAGTGGGGGCGCCTGGCGGGGGCGCCGGTGGTCTACACAGCGCACACCCAGTACGACCAGTACCTGCACTACGCGCCCATGCCCAAGCGGGTGGGCCGCGCGGTGCTGCGCCCGCATGTGGGCGCTTTTGCCCGCCGGGTCTCGGCGGTGCTGGCCCCCGGTCAGGCGATGGTGGACATGCTGCGCGAGTACGGTTACGCAGGCGAGGTCGAGCTGTTTCCGAATCCGGTGGACCTCGCCTCGTTTCAGGCTGCCGACGGCGCGGCGTTTCGCGCGCAGTTTCACATTGCCCCCGAGACCCCGCTGGTGGTGTCGCTGGGCCGCCTAGCCCCCGAGAAGAATCTGGACGTGATGCTGCGCGCCTTTGACCAGGCCCGCGCCAGTCGCCCGGAACTGCGTCTGCTGGTGGTGGGCGACGGCCCCAGCCGCGCCGCCCTGGAACGCGAGGCGCGCGAAGGCGTGACCTTTACCGGCCCCGTGCCCTACGCCCGCGTTCCCGAGGCCCTGGCCGCCGCCGACGCCTTCTTGACCGCCAGCACCAGCGAGGTCCTGCCCATGAGCATGATTGAAGCGCTGGCCGCCGGTGCGCCCCTGGTGGCTGCCCGCAGCCCGGCCGCCCTGGACCTGATCGAAGAAGGCGTGAACGGCACCGTTCGGGACGCCTCGCCCAGCGCGCTGGCGGGGGGCCTACTTGACACCCTGCACCCAGATCGCCTCCTGAATCTGCAGGCCGGTGCCCGGGCCAGCGCTGGCCGTTACGACCTGACCGGCCGCGCCAGGGCATTGGAACAGATTTACGAGCGGGTTACGGCCGGCCAGAGCAAGCGCCGATAAGCCGGGGAGGAAGGAGGGTGGGGTCCAGGCGTGGAGCCTCTACACCGGTCCTGGGGTGTGGGTGGAGCAGATGGACTCTGGACAAGGGCAGGCGGCCCGCCACCTCCGGCACCGCCTGCCCTTGGAAGGAAGAACTCCTACCGGCTCACAGCTTCAGGCCCCGCCGTAACTTTCTCCGGGGTCAGCCACTGCTCCAGCCAGGCCAGGTATTCGGTCAGGCGCGTCAGGCGGCGGTCGGGGCGGCCCGAGCGCGACAGCTCGTGGTCCTCGCCGGGAAAGCGCACAAAGCGGGCCGGCACGCCGTGCAGCGTCAGGGCGGCGTACCACTGTTCGGCCTGCTCGATGGGGCAGCGGTGGTCCAGCACCGAATGCACGATCAGGGTGGGCGTGCGCACGTCTTCGACCCACTGCAGCGGGCTCATGTCCCACAGCCGCAGGGCGTCGGCGCGGCGGTGAAAATTCAGGCCTAATTCATCGTCCCAGAAGCGCAGGCCGATGTCGCTGGTGCCGCCAAACGACAGCAGGTTGCAGATAGAGCGGTCGGTAATCGCCGCTTGAAAGCGGGTGGTGTGTCCGGTCAGCCAGTTGGTCATATAGCCGCCGTAGCTGCCGCCCACGACCGCCGTGCGCGTGTCGTCCAGCACTGGAAACGTCGCCAGGCAGCGGTCAAAGAAGCTCAGCAGGTCGTCGGCGTCCACGCTACCCCAGCGGCCATGAATGGCGTCTACCCAGGCCTGCCCGTAGCCCACGCTGCCGCGCGGGTTGCTGTAGCACACCCCGTAGCCACGCGCCGCCAGCAGCTGAAATTCGTGCGTAAAGGCGTGGCCGTAATCCGTGTGAGGGCCGCCGTGAATACTGAGCAGGGCCGGCACCTTTGCCGGGTCTTCGCCGCCGGGCAGCAGCACCCAGCCTTCGCCTTCCCCCAGCTCGGTGGCAAAGCCCACGTGCTGCGGGGTGCGGGCCGAGAAGGGGAGACGGGCGTGCAGGTCAGTGACCGTCACGCCGTTCAGCTCCACCTCGGGAAAGCGGTCGGCCCGTTCCCGGATAAGAGCCACGCCGCCGCCCCGCGCCGTGAAGGCGGCAATCACCGCCTGCGGGTCATGGTCGTGGGCGGCCACCTGCCACTGCCCGGCGCTGTCCTGCGCCGCCGTGAACAGGCCGCAACTGCCGCGCACCGTCGAGGAAAACAGCAGCGTGCGCTCATCCAGCCACACCGGCCGCTCGGGCAGGGCGCCCACATGGCAGTCACCGCCGACCAGATTGCCCACCGGCGAGTCGTGCCCGGGGTCCAGGCGCTGCGGGTCTCCATTGCCGTCCAGAGGCAGCAGGTACAGGTGCGCGTGTTCGGTGTTGCCCTGGCCTTCGGAGCGGCCAACCACCACGAAGCGCGCGCCGTCCGGGTGCGGCACCACCGCCTGAATGGCCGAGTTCCAGCGCGTGACCTGCCGCGCCTCGCCGCCCAGCGGCAGGTGCCAGACCTCCTGCTGCCACTGCGCGGCATGCAGGTGACTGGCCGCGCCCACCAGCAGCACGCCGCTGCTGTCTGGCAGCCAGGCGCAGGTGCTGACCTCGACTTCAGGCGCGTACCACTCGTGCAGCTCGCCACTGGCCACGGTCAGCAGAAAGAGGCGCGCGGCGCGTTCAGGCAGCCAGTCGCGGCCGTTAAAGCGGTAGCGCGGCCGGGTAATGACCCGCGCTTCGCCGCGCTCATCTCGCTTGTCCTCGTCGTCAGCGGTACTCAGGAAGGCGATGTGCGTGCCGTCAGGACTCCAGGCCACGTCCTGCACCCCGCCCCGCAGGTGAGTGACCTGGCGGGCCTCGCCGCCCGAAAGGGGCAGCAGGTACAGCTGCGCGCCCCCCTCGCCGGCCTTGCGGGTCAAGGCCAGGGTCTGCCCGTCCGGCGACCAGCGCGGCGACCCATCGCGGCCGGGACCGTGCGTCAGGGCGCGGGTTCCGTTCTCGTCTGCCAGCCACACTTGGCCCTTGTAGCGCGGCCGGGCAAAGGCGGGGTCGGCCTTGTGGGGATCTTCTTCCTCGGTGCGGGTCAGGACGAAGGCCACCCGCTGACCGTCGGGGCTAACCTGCGGGTCCGACGGAAACTGAAGGTGCAGCAAACTGTCTGGGCCAGGCCGGGCCGAGCTGAGCTGAATCATGGGCATCAGTCAAGCACAACCGTTGATCAAGCACGCCGCGCGGCCCACCACTCGATTTCGCTGGAAACGCTCCCAGTCGACGTTTGCCCAGAGATTGATGATGACTTTCCCAACGCAGAATGGAAGAAGTCTCCCCATTCCCAGACAGGCTTACCGTAACCTGACTGTACCGGCCCAATCCGGTCTGTTCCCACCTTTCTGTCTGCTTCCTCACGGCAGATTGTCCGCCGCCGTCCCCAGTCTCTTTCCTGCTTTTGGAGGTTCACCATGCAAGAGCTGTCCTGCACCTGGGTTCCCGGCACATTTGACGTCGTTCGTCTGAAATTTGCTGGCCGGACCGTTGAAATGACCAGCACCCGCCTGGCCCGCCTGTTTGGCAAGCAGGCCATCCATGACCTGTACCTTAAGGGCAGCGCCAAGCTGCGTGTTGATGCCCAGCAAGTCGCCCTGCTGACCTGAGCCGGCAAAGACAGGTCCGCGCGCCCCGCCCCTTTGCCGGCGGGGCGTCCGCATTTGCCGCTAGCATGACGGGCATGACCCCTGACTTGGGCGCCCTTCAGGCTGACCTGCGCCGCCTGGCCGAGATTGAATCGCCCTCTGGAGACGTTGAGGGTATTGAACGTGTGATGGACGTGGTCGAGGGGTGGGCCCGCGACCTGGGCGCTCAGGTGACGCACCTGAGCGGCGGCACCCGCACCTTCGAGCTGGGGGTGGACGGCGCCGCCCCGCCGCTGCTGGTGCTCACGCACGCCGATACCGTGTGGCCGCGCGGCACCCTGGAGCAGATGCCGCTGCGTGTGGACGGCGAGCGGCTTTACGGCCCCGGCACCTACGACATGAAGGCCGGCATCGTGGGCCTCATTCATGCCCTGAGGGCGCTGGAGCTTCAGTGGCCACGCGGCGGCGTACGGGTACTCCTCTCGCCCGACGAGGAAACTGGCAGTGAGAGCAGCCGCGCCTACATTGAGGCGGCGGCCCGGACCAGCCGCGCGGCGCTGATCGTGGAGCCGCCGGTGGCCGACACCCACGCCCTCAAGACTGGGCGCAAGGGTACTGGCACTTTCACCCTGACCCTGACCGGCATTGCCAGCCACGCAGGCAACAAGCCCGACGAAGGGGCTAGCGCCATCGCCGCCGGGGCAGAAGCCGTGCTGGCGCTGCACGCCCTGGCTCGCCCGGAGGCCGGCACGACGGTCAGTGTGGGCCTCATCGGTGGGGGCAGCGCCGTGAATGTCATTCCTGCTCACTGCACCCTGCACGCCGATTTGCGTGTGTCCACCCTGGCCGAGGCCGAGCGGGTGGAAGCCGCCGTCCTGGCCTGGCGCCCCAAGGACCCGCGCGTGACGGTTGAGGTGTCCGGTGGCCTGAACCGCCCGCCCTTTGAAGAAGGCCCGGCCACCCTGGCCCTGTACGAACAGGCGCGCGGCGTGGCCCAGACGCTGGGCTTCGAGTTGGGCCGGGCCGTGGTAGGAGGCGGGAGCGACGGCAATTTCACGGCGCCCCTGACTCCCACCCTGGACGGCCTGGGGGCACCTGGCGACGGTGCCCACGCTGCCCACGAGCATGTGCGCCTGGACCGCTGGCCCAGCCACGTTCAGCTGCTGACCGAGTTGCTCAGGACGTTTTAGAAGCCAGAAGAGGGTGTAGGTGTCCAAGGTGAACTAGCAGGGGCTTGACGGGTTCTCTTTCGCCGCTGATGGACTTGTGGGTGGCTGCTTCTTTGAATATGAATTGGGGAAGCCCAGAAAACAGCTTGGTAGATGAATGGCCGACGCCTCTAGTGGATGACCAAAGGCATGACTGGGTCTATTGTTCCGCGATGATGAGAGTGTTTTAGGCCGTCGTAGACCGAGAATTACCATTCCCAGTCGGCCGCACTTTTGCCCTGCTCAATCCTGTGGTCGTGCACTAGCTGGCCGGCCGTCTCACAGCTGTAGGAAAGAGACCTACTAATACGGACTCCCATTGAATCGTCTGCATCAAAGATGAACTCTGAGAGGAGCGAGATAGAGAGGGTTCCGGGCGTGGAATTTACACAACAGTTCTTTCCTGATTTGTAAACGGAACAGACGGACTCCGTATAGAGCCGCCTCTCCTTTTCTCCGGTCAGGCGCCTTCTGGTTGAGCGGTGCGGGGGGCGGCCAGCAGCGCTGACAGTTCCGGCGCGGTGATGGGGCGGCACAGCCCGTGTCCCTGGCCCAGGGGGCACCCCAATTCACGCAGGGCGCTGAGGTGGGCGGGGGTCTCGATGCCCTCGGCCGTCAGGTCGGCGCGCATGTTCCGGGCGATCTCCAGGGCGGCGCGCGTCAGGGCGTGGACAAAAGAGCCGGCCTGGTCGCTCGTCAGGTCCGCCGTGAGCGAGCGGTCCAGTTTCATGCCAGTAATGGGCATGGTGCGCAGCCGCGCCAGGTTGGAATAGCCCGAGCCAAAATCATCAATGCTGACCCGCACGCCCAGGTCACGCAGCTCCTGCAAGGTGGCGGCGGCGCGGTCGTCCTCGTACAGGACAGCAGTTTCGGTTAACTCCAGCTCCAGGTGATAAGGGGGGAGGCCTGTGTCGTGCAGGGCGCCGCGCACGGTGGCGCCAAATTCGGGATGCAGCAGCTGCACTGGGCTGACATTCACGCTCACCACCAGTCCCGGCCAGCCCAGCGCCGAGCGGCAGGCGGCGCGCAGCACCCACTCGCCCACCGGTACAATCAGGCCCACGCGCTCAGCCACTGGAATAAATTCGGCCGGCGACACTTGCCCCAGCGCAGGGTGGCTCCAGCGCAGCAGCGCCTCGGCCTTGACGGGCGTGAGGTCCCGCAGGCGGTACACCGGCTGAAAACGCAGCGACAGTTCCCGCCGCGCCAGCGCGTGCCCCAGGTCGCGGGCCAGGACCTGAAAGCGCTCGGTGGCCGCGTCCTGCTCGGGGTGGTAGCGCCGCACCTGGCGCCGCCCGGCCCGCTTGACCGCGTACATGGCGCTGTCGGCGTGGCGCAGCAGGTCGTCGGGCTGGGCGGCGTCGTCGGGATACAGGCTGATGCCGATGCTGACCGTGGTGTCCACCCCGATGCGCAGGCTGGGCAGCACAGGTGTCTGAAGAAGGCGCTGGGCCGTGTCCTGGGCCGCCCTGTGGTCAGCCCCCGGCAGCACCACCACGAACTCGTCCCCACTGAGGCGGTACACCTGGGCGTCCGCGCCCGCCAGGCGCTGCAGTTCGGCGGCCAGGCCCCGCAGCAGGTCGTCGCCTGCGGCGTGGCCCAGCGTGTCGTTGACGACCTTGAAGGCGTCCACATCCACAAACAGCACCGCAAAGGGTGCGCCAACCTCGTCCGACAGGCGGCGCAGCTCCTCGTGCAGGCGCACGCGGCCCGGCAGGCCAGTCAGCAGGTCGGTGTACACCAGCGACTGCAAGACGCGCTGCTCGCCGTGCAGGCGGCCCAGCGCGTCGTTGCGCTGCATGAAAAAAGACGCGCCGTACAGACTGACGGCCGCCGCCAGGTTGATTTGCAGCAGGGCCAGCGGTAGGTCCGGCGTCAGGGGCTGCCCCTGGGCCAGGGGCCACAGCACCAGAGAGGCGCTCACGCCAGCTGTCACCCACAGCAGCGCCCCCAGCAGGCGGCGAACCTCGCGCGCCAGGTCGGTCAGCATGGTCCAGGTGATGACAGTGGGCAGCCACACCAGGGTTTCCAGAACCTCCAGCACCTGCGCCCGCTGACCCCCCAAGGTCAGGCCCAGCAGCAGCAGCTTGGCATTTAAAAACAGCCCGCTGCCCGCTGTAATCAGCAGTGTCAGTTGCCGGATGGACGCCCAGCCGCGCAGCACCGCCACCCAGCAGACGACCAGCATGGCGCTCATGACCCCGTACAGCGGAGGGTCGTAGGTGGTGTCCCAGGTGTCGCCGCGCGAGAACAGCAGTGCCGCCACGATAGACAGCTGGACTGCCGGCAGGCCCAGCAGCAACATGCGCCGCCACGCGCTCCGCAGGTCCTGGGTGATGGACGCGCCCGGCTCCATACCTCCTACCCTACCGCGCAGCGCCCGCAGGGTTCACAGGCTGTCTGGGGGGTATTCTGCGCGGGCGCCCGCCGCCCCGGAGGACTCCATGTTCAGCCTGTTCCGCAAGCCCAAGCCCAGCCCCTACGTGAAACAGGACAGTCCCCAGGTGTTCCGGGTGCGTGTCAGAACCCGGCCTCATGGCGAACTCGTGGAGTTCCGCTTTACCAAGGGCGCCCACATCGGCGCTGACGAGGGCGGCTTTCTGTTTCGCAAGCCGGTGGTGTCCCCACAGCACTTGGACCGGGGCGAGTTGCTGGTCCGCTTTGACCGCGCCTACCGCGTCACCGCTACTGAAGGCGAGAATCTGGACTTTGTGCCGGTCAGCGAGTGGGAAGACTAGAGACAGACACTGACCTCAGAACCGTCCAAGCAGCTTGAGAGAAGAGGCTCCAGAGCGAGCGTCAAAGCAGGCGGATGGACGTGGACCTCCCAGTCCTGTCCGGGGAGGTGACCGTGGCCGACACCCTCCGGTTTAGCCTTCTTCCGGCACTTCGTAGAACGTTTCTTCGGTGATGCGCCCCGGAAAGCGCCGGATGAAATCCACAGTGCTCAGGGCCTGGGTGCGGTGGCAAGCAATGGCCTGCAACTTGCGCGTGATAAACGGCGTCACGTCCCGGCGCACGTTGGGCGGTAGCCACTCGGGCCGCAGGGCCTCTTGCTCGGGCGGCGTGTCGCTGGCGTAGTACCACAGGCGGGGGCGCTCTGGCCGGGGCAGGCCGTCCCAGGCGGCCTTGACCGCGCGGTGAGTGGTGACGTGGTCGGGGTGACCGTTGCTGCCATTGGGGGGAAAGGTCAGCACAATGCGGGGCCGTAGACGGGTGATGGCCTCGCGGGCTGTTTCGACCAGGGGGTCAAAGGGCTGCTGCGCCAGATATTTGTCTGGAAAGTGATGGTGTTCAAAGGTGCTGCCAGCGTGACAGGTCAGACCAATCACATCCAGGCAGGCGCCCAGCTCGGCCTCGCGCATGCGGGCCAGGGCCTCGGGAGAATCACACAGCCCCAGGGTGCGCCCGGCCTCGCCCCGCGTCAGGGTCACCAGGCCGCACGGCTCATCGGCAGCCAGGTGGGCCATCATGGTGCCGGCGGCGCCGTACACCTCGTCGTCGGGGTGCGGCACGATCAGCAGCAGATGCAGGCGGGCGTCGGTCATGCCCCGCAGGGTAGCGCACGGGTTTTAAGGCGGAAGCGGGTTGCCGGGCAGTTCCGACGCCTAGTGTTTTGAACGCTTGGGCCGCGCCGGGCCGCCCTGCCAGGCCGCCAGCATGAGCGACACGATGATGACCATCAAAGCCAGCAGCAATTCCATACGGCATTCTCCCTTTCTTTATCTGACGTTCATGTGACAGTGACCCGGTCACTTGTGCGAAACGTCTCAACATCAGATGAATTGTGGCTAAACGCCTGAACTGTACGCCTGCCCTGGCCTGTTTTCAAAGACCGGCGGTCAGTAAGAGGTATTCGGCGCCCTCCGGCGCCAGGCCAGAGGTCAGCAGCACGCTGTGCCACTGCTCGGCTGTGACCGGCAGCACACTGAGGCGCGAGCCTTTGCCGGTCAGCAGAGACCCGGCCCACTCGGGCAGGGCGCGCAACTCGTCCAGCGTGACCACGCGGGGCAAGGCCTGCACTGGGGCCACCTCGACCATGCTCCAGCGCGGGGCCTCTGGGGTGCTTTTGGGGTCAAAGTAGAGGCTGCTGGCCTCAAATTGCAGGTTGTCGGTGTGGGCGGCGCGCACCACCCGCGCCACGCCGGCCACGCCGGGGGGTTTGGCGTTGGAGTGATAAAAGAGACACAGATCGCCCTCGGCCATTTCGCGCAGAAAATTGCGGGCCTGATAGTTGCGCACGCCGTTCCAGGGTTCGCGTCCGGCGCGCTCTAGATCGGGGTAACCAAAGACGTCAGGTTCAGATTTCAGCAGCCAGTACCGCATACCCCTCAGGGTAGGGGAGCGCGGCTCAGGGCACGGCGGGCGGTAGGGGGGGCAGCGGTTCGCGCTCGGTGGACAGCCGGATCAGGCCAGGGCGCTCCGAGGAGCCGTCCCACGCCCCCGCTGTCCTGTTGAGCGGCATGACGGCGACGTAACTCCCACGCGCCTGGGTGCTGTACCCCCCAACAGGCAGGCCAGAAGCATCGGGGTCAGCCTGCGGATCAACAACCAGGCGGGCCAGGACCGTCCATTCGTTCAGGTGAAGGGGCTGGTGGCCGGTGAGCACCGCATTCTCTCCATCGGGCCTGACCACAGTCCGGAAGAGATTGCCCCGTTCACGCAGGCGCACCCTCGGATCGTCACAGGCCTCTGTGGACGCACTCACGGCGCCGCCACTCAGGTGGGCGCCGGTGTTCCAGAAAGGAGAGGGCCAGGGGCGCTCTGCTGCGTAGAGCCTGGCCTGCGGCTGCCCCTCGCAAGTCAGGCGCTGTGTGGTCAGGAGGAGGCGAAGCTGGTCGCGGTAACTGCCTGGAATGCGGCCCCGGATGTTCTGAGCAGTCACTTTGGCGGCGGGATAGGTGTTGACCATCAGGTTGTCCTGACGGCCCCCAGCTGACCCGGAGAGGTGGACGAAGATGACCGACTGTGTGCCCTTCGGTAAGGTCAGGGTCACGGCCTGATAAATGCCCCGCGGAGCATCCGAAGCGGCGAAAAGAGCGGCAACATCCTGCTGATTGACAGCCTCAAACCGCGCGCCTTCACGTGGGGGCAGCCACTCCCGGTAGCTCACCCAGCCCAGGCCGCTCAGCAGCAGCGCGCCCAGGGTCAGCCAGCCGGCGCGGTGCGTGAAGGCGTGGCCCAGAAAGCCCCGGTTGACCGGCTGTGGGTCACCCATCGCCCGCACCGCCAGAAACTCGGCTTCCTCACGGGAAAAGCCCTGGGCCTGATGTTCGGCCACGCGGCCCAGCAGGTGCGTGCGGAGTTCGGCGGCGGCGTCCAGGCGCTCGGCGGCGGGCAGGCCACGGGTAGCGCGGCGCAGGTAGCCTTCCAGGGTCAGGGCGGCGCGGCGCGCCAGGCGGGGTGTGCGGGCGGCCCTCATGCCAGCCGCCCCAGCAGCAGGGCGTCCAGCGCGCCGCGCAGGGTCTGCCACTCCTGGCGCTTGGCGTGCAGGGCGCGCCGGCCATCTTCGGTCAGGCGGTAGACCTTACGCGGCGCCCCGCCCCGGTCGCTGGGCTGCCATTCGCTCTGGACCCAGCCCGCTTTTACCAGGCGGTGCAGCGCCGGGTAGAGGCTGCCTTCTTTCAGATCGAACAAGCCGCCGCTGCGCCCGTTGACGTGTTTCAGAATGTCCAGGCCGTAGCGCGGCTGATCTTGCAAAGCGGCCAGCAGGGCCAGGTCAAGCGTGCCAGATTTCAGTGGGTTCATCAGGGACCTCCCGCAGTCTCTTGCACTGCAAGGTAGTAGGCGTTCACTATCTTGTCAAGTAAGGATGTGGCCCTGGCTGGTCCCGTGCCCTTCGCCACCGTCGCCGCTTGGCCGGCGCTCTACACTGACCGCGTGCGCGCTTCGCCCTGGCTTCCTGTTTTGCTGCTGCTGGCGCTGGCTGCCTACCTGCTGCCCGACTTGCGGCTGCCGTTTCAGCCGGCGCCGGTGGTCACGGTGCCTGGCCCATCTGCGGCCCCAGCCCTGCCTAATCAGCTTCCGGCCGCCACACGCGCCCTGTTCGAGAAAAGCCGCCCGGCCAGTGTGCGCGTGGAAAGCGTGAACCCCAGCACGCGCAACGCGGGCATCGGCACCGGATTTTTCATCAGCGAGACCGGGCAGGTGCTGACGGCCTACCATGTGGTCAGCGGGGGCCGCCTGTTTCAGGTCAGCACGCTCTCGGGGCGCTCGTATTCGGCGCAGGTGACGGCCTTTGACGCCAGCGCGGACGTAGCGCTGTTGCAGGTGCGGGGGCGTGGCCCCTTTCCTTACCTCAAGCTGGCCACCCGTCCGCCGCGCGTGGGCGAAACGGTGCTGGCAGTGGGCAACAGTGGGGGTGACTTTCTGCAACCCCGGCGCGGGCAACTGCTGGGCCTGGACACGCCGTCCAGCGACGTGACCTTCCCGCAGGGCACCCTGGAAATGACGGCGCCGCTGGCGCCTGGGGACAGCGGCGGCCCCATCATTGACGGCAATGGGCAGGCCATCGGGGTGGTCAGTTACATCAGCGTGGATGTCAGCGGTCAGACCCGGCGCAGCTACGCCGTACCTGTCACTGAGGGCAACGCCCTGATTGCCTCGCTGAGGGCCGGAGAAACGAAAGATGTGCCGGTGGTGGGGCTGATTTTCGATACGGTCCACAGTGGCCGCACCGAGCTGGCGGGCGGCGTCATTGACGGCGTGGCCCGCCGCAGTCCTGCGGAGCGGGCGGGGCTGCGCGGCAACGTGCGTGACGGTCAGGGGAAGCTGGTCAGCCTGGGCGACGTGATTGTCCGGGTCAATGGCCAGCGCACCCGCGACGCCAACGCCGTGATTCAGGCGGTGCGCCGCTTAGCTGTAGGCGACACAGTCACCCTGACCTATCAGCGCGGCGAGGAACTCCGCGAAGCGCGCGTGGTCTTGGTGCCTAAGGCCAGCGTGAATCTGGAAGAGTGAGAAGAGGCGCCTGACAACGGTTGTGCGCTGCATTGAAGGCGGGTCAGCTCCACCTCAATGTCAGAGAATCGCCGGCATGTCTGAGTGCATGGCTCCGCTCGCCTCTGGGGCCACATGTGAGTGCGGGTCCCGTCTCTGACAGAACTCTTGCAGCTGACTGTGTCCGGAAACCTCAAGACCTCTATGAACCGTGACCGATGACATGAGAGGCCGCTTTGGCTAAACTTTATGGACAAGAGGTCAGTTCCGTGACCCTGTCCCTCGCAAGGAGTCCCCATGAACAAGCTGTCCCAGACCGTTGCCCTTCTGAGCCTAATGGCCGCCCTTGCCAGCTGCGGCAAGGTGGTGGGCGCTTTCGTGCCGCCGCAAACCGTGACCAACCCGGCTGGCCTGGAAGGCAAGACCCTGACTTCGGATTCGGCGTTGCAACCCGCTGCTGTCAAGGGCAGCGTCAGTTACTCCACGCGCGGCGAAACCTTTGCGGACATTGCCTATCCCAAGGACGTGCCGTTTGATATCCGCCCACACGCCCTGGAGTTCCAGGCCGGTTTCAGTGAGGCCACGCTGGCAGGGACCTGCCTGCTGACGGCGCCGGCCACCGCAACTGTGACCCTCAAGTCGCTCAAGGTAGAGGTCAGTGACGCCTCGGGCAAGGCCATGTTCAGCGCCTTGCCGGGGACGACCTTTGCCCTCACCCGCCAGGGCACCAGCGCCACCTATGCGGTGTCCGACACGGTGGCCAGCGTTAAAGCGGGCGCCGCCGACACCGACGCTTTTATCCGGGTGCTGACCCAGGGCGGCCCCAACCAGGCCAGCGTCACTGCTGAAATTACCGCCGATAAGGATAGCCTGGCCGGCTGCACCATCTCCTTCAAGGTCAAGAACCCCAAGGTCATCCTGTCCGACTTTTCCTGAAAGAGGCTTCCGACAAAAAAACCCCTCGGCTACTTGGCCGGGGGGCTCTTTTTTGCCTGGGCTTTACCTTGAACCCGGTTCCAGGGCGCCGCGCAGCCACGCCTGAAATTCGGGCAGGGCGCGGTCGTATTGCAGGGCAATAATCTCGGGCACCTCGTAGGGGTGCAGGGCCTTGATTCGGGCCTCAAGGTCGGGGTACTGCTCGCCGCTGGTTTTAATCAGCAGCAGACTTTCAGGGTCTTCGGCCACGTCGCCGTGCCAGCGGTAGACGCTTTGCAGACCCGGCACGATATTGACGCAACCAGCCAGGTGTTCACTGACGAGAATCCGGGCCAAGTCCAGCGCCCGTTCCGGAGGAAGGGTGACCAGCACGACAAGTGACATAAGAAGTGCAGCATACGCCGGGGCGGCATGAGGAGCAGAGGGTGCGTGAACGTTCCCACAAGTGGCGGCAGGGGTGCTGCAAGGTAGGCTGCCCCCTATGCGGACGGTGGTCCTGATTGTTCTGCTGGTGCTGCTGGGGCTGTTTGCCCTGCTGAACACCAACGCGCTGATGTTTCCGCACACCCTGAGCCTGGGCTTCGTGACCTATCAGGGCGTGCCGATGGGGCTGATTCTGCTCATTCTGGGCACCCTGCTGATGGTGCTGTTTTACGCCTGGGCGGGGCTTGCGGGCTTGCGGGCTCAGGCCGACAGCGCCCGGCTGCTGCGCGATATGGAAGCCCTGCGGGTTAGTCTGGACAGCCAGGAAAGCAGCCGCTTTGCCCAATTGCAGGAGCATCTGGACGCCCGGTTTCACACCCTGGGACCAGGCCAGAATGCCGGCGAGGTGGCGGCCCTGAGTGCGCGTGTGGACGCCCTGAGCCGTGACCTGAACCTGCAACTGGCGCAGCTGGACGACTACCTGAAAGGCAAGCTGGGCTAGGCGCGCGCCTTGAACCCGGTGCAATGCAGCCGCAGGGGGCACCCTAGAATGCGCGGGTAGGAAGTTCGGCCTGGCGGGTGCGCCAGGACAAGCCACACCGGAAGTCTGTGTTTTCACCTGTACCGGCACTGTTTGACACACAGCCGCTGTTTTCCACCCTTCTAACGAGGAGTTTGACCGCATGGCCCTTGACCGTTTCTTTCGCCGTCGCCGCCCGCAAGTGCAGCCGGGCACCGACCTGCCTGACCTGTGGACCCAGTGCCCCGCCTGCAAAGAAGGGCTGTATAACCGTGAGCTGGAAGCCAGCGCCTTCGTGTGCCCCAAGTGCGGCCATCACCTGCGGCTGGACGCCGCGCAGCGCGTCAACGTCCTGCTGGATGAGGGCAGCTTTGTCCAGCACTCGGGCCGGGTTCAGCCCACCGACGCCCTGAACTTCGTAGACACCGAGAGCTACATTGAGCGTCTACGCCGCGCGCAGAAAAAGACGGGCCGACCCGACGCCATCCTGACCGGGCGCGGCACCCTGCTGGGGCAGGCGGTCACGGTCGCGGTGATGGACTTCGCCTTTTCGGGCGGCAGCATGGGCAGCGTGGTGGGCGAGGAGATTGCCCGCGCGGCCGAATACGCCGCCGAAGCCGGTACGCCGCTGCTGATCGTGACCGCCAGCGGCGGCGCCCGTATGCAGGAAAGTGCCCTGTCCCTGATGCAGATGGCCAAAACCACTGTGGCGCTAGAAACCCTAGCCGACCGTGGCCTGCCGTATGTCAGCATCTTGACCGACCCCACCACCGGGGGCGTGACCGCCAGTTTCGCCACGATTGCCGATGTGATTGTGGCCGAGCCGGGCGCCCTGATTGGCTTTGCGGGGCCGCGCGTCATTCAGCAGACCATCCGCCAGAATCTGCCTGAGGGCTTTCAGCGCGCCGAGTTTCTACTGGAACACGGCATGGTGGACGCCGTGGTGGACCGGCGTGAACAGCGCAGCTATCTGGCGTCCCTGCTGGGCCTGCTCACCAGACGCGAGGCCAGCGCATGACCGCCCTGAAAGACACCCTGCGGGAATTGGAGGCACGGGTGCGCGACCTGGAAGCCACTGCGCAGAAGACCGGCCAGAATCTCGACGCCGCCATTCATCCCCTGCGCGCCGAGGTGCAGCGCCTGCAAACCGAGCAGGCTCAGCAGCCGGTCAGCCGCTGGGAGCGGGTGCAACTGGCCCGTGCCCAGGGCCGCCCCACCGCCCTGGACTATGTGGACCGCCTGTGTACCGAATTCACCGAGTTGCACGGTGACCGCCGCTACGGCGATGACCCGGCCCTGATTGGCGGCCCGGCGCGCTGGCAGGGCGTACCCGTCATGCTGCTGCTGCAACAAAAGGGCCGCGACACCAAGAGCAAAATCAAGCGCCGCTTTGGCAGCGCCAACCCCGAAGGCTACCGCAAGGCCGTGCGCCTGATGGACCTGGCCGACAAATTTGGCCTGCCGGTGGTGGCGCTGGTGGACACCCAGGGCGCCTACCCCGGCCTGGAGGCCGAGGAGCGCGGCCAGGGCTGGGCTATTGCCGAGAGCATTCGCCGCATGCTGACCCTGCGCGTGCCCGTCATCAATGTGGTGATTGGGGAAGGCGGCAGTGGCGGGGCACTGGCGGTAGGCGTGGGCAACCGCGTCCTGATTCAGGAAAATGCCTGGTACTCGGTGATTTCGCCTGAAGGCGCGGCCAGCATCATCTGGAAAGACGCCAGCAAGGCCCCTCTGGCCGCCGAGGCCCTGAAACTGACCGCCCCCGACCTGCTGGCCCTGGGCATCGTGGAAGAGGTTATTCCCGAGCCGCTGGGCGGCGCCCACGGCAACGCCGACGCGGCAGCCGAAGCGGTGGGCGAGGCGGTCAGCCGTCACCTGCGCGACCTGATGGCGCAGACTCCTGAGGCCCTGAAGGCCAGCCGCGCGGCCCGCTTCCGCAAACTGGGCGCGTATAAGGAATAGAAAGGGGGTCGGAGAGGGGGCCACGTCGTTCAGAAGGCGTGGCCCTTTGAGCGGCTCTGCGAACATGCTGATGCGCGCTCCTGCCGCACCTGAAACAATGCGGGCGTGACCTCAACCCACTCACAGCCCGTTCCGGTTTCTGTTCGGGGCGACCACGTAGACGTGTACACGAACGCGCGCGGCGAGGCCGTGCCGGTGCCGGACCCATACCGCTGGCTGGAAGACCCTGACAGTGACCAGACCCGCGCCTGGGTGGCCGAGCAAAACGAGGTCACCGAGGCGTTTCTGGCGGCCCTGCCTGCGCGCGCCCACTACCGCCAGCGCCTGAGCGCCCTGTGGGACTACGCCAAGCCGGGCGCGCCCTGGATGCGCGGCGGGCGGTCTTTCCGGATGTACAACCCTGGCCTGCTGAACCAGCCGGTGCTGGAAACGGCGCCGACCCCCACCGGCCCGTGGCGCTCCCTGCTGGACCCCAACACCCTCAGCGAGGACGGCACGGTGGCGCTGGCGGGCGCCTCGGTCAGCCGCGACGGGCGCCAGCTGGCTTACGCCACCCAGAGCGGCGGCAGCGACTGGCAGCGCTGGCAGGTGCGGGACATTGACAGCGGCCAGGACAGCGCCGAGAGGCTGGACTGGAGCAAGTTCAGCGGTGCGACCTGGCACCCCGACGGCAGCGGCTTTTACTACAGCGCCTACGACGCCCCGGTCACTGGCGAAGCCCTGACCGGCACCAATAGGGGCCAGCGCCTCATGTTTCACCGCCTGGGCACCCCTCAGGCTGAGGACCAACTGATCCTGGCCCGCCCCGACCAGCCGGACTGGGGGTTTGAGGCGACCGTCACCGAGGACGCGCGGTATCTGGTGGTTCAGGTCTGGATAGGGACCGACCCGCGCGGGCTGCTGTGGGTGCGTCCTCTGGCCTCAGACGGGCCCTTCACCGAACTGGTTTCCGAGTTCCGGGCCGCCTACTGGATGGTCGGCAGTGACGGCGACACCCTGTTCGTGCAGACCGACGAGGACGCCCCACGTGGGCAACTGCTGGCCTGGAACGCCGTGACGGGCGAGCGCCGCACTTTGATTCCTCAGGGACCCGACACCCTGGAAGCCGCGCACGTGGTGTCCGGCGGCCTGCTGACCGTGACCCTGAGGGACGCCAGCCACCGCCTGCACCTGTACGGCCGCGAAGGCACGCTGCAACGCGAGATCGCTCTGCCCACCTTCGGCACCCTGGCCCTGAACACCCACCCGGATGACCCGGAGGTCTACGCCACCTTCACGTCTTTTCTGGCCCCCACCACCCCCTACCGCCTGACCCTGCCGGGCGGCGACCTTGAGCCGCTGGCTGAGCCTGCCCTGCCCTTTGACTCCTCGCCCTATGAGGTCACCCAGGACTTTGCCACCAGCCCGGACGGCACGCGCGTGCCTCTATTTATCGTGGCGCGGCGCGGCCTGCCCAGGGACGGCACCCACCCCACACTGCTATACGGCTACGGCGGGTTTAACGTCAGTTTGACCCCAGCGTTCAGTGTGTCGCGGCTGGCGTGGCTGGAGCGCGGCGGGGTGTATGTGCAGGCCAACCTGCGCGGCGGCGCCGAATACGGCGAGGAGTGGCACCTGGCCGGGACCAGGGAACGCAAGCAGAATGTCTTTGACGACTTTATCGCCTGTGCCGAACACCTGGGGGCCGCAGGCTGGACCTCGCCGCAGCGGCTGGCGATTCAGGGCGGCAGCAACGGCGGCCTGCTGGTGGGCGCCTGCCTGACCCAGCGGCCAGACCTGTTCGCGGCGGCCCTGCCGGATGTCGGCGTGCTGGACATGCTGCGCTACCACCTCTTTACCATCGGCTGGGCCTGGGCCAGCGACTATGGCCGCAGCGATGACCCGGCCATGTTCGACGTGCTGCGCGCCTATTCACCGCTGCACACCCTGAAAGAAGGCGAGCGCTACCCCGCCACCCTGATTACGACCGGCGACCACGACGACCGGGTGGTGCCGGCCCATTCCTTCAAGTTTGGGGCGGCCTTGCAGCGGGCGCAGGGCGGCCCCGCCCCAACCCTGCTGCGCATTCAGACCCGCGCGGGGCACGGGGCCGGTAAGCCCACAGCGCTGGTCATTGAACAGGCCGCTGACCTTTACGCCTTTCTGGAGCGGGCGCTGGGCATGAGCTAAAGGCAGACAGGGGAGGCGGGGCCCCCGACCTTTTGCAGCGTACCCTGACCCTATGCCTGACCTGCCCACGCTGCTGGCGTTCACCGCTGCCTCGCTGGCGCTGCTGCTGGTGCCAGGGCCCAGCGTGCTGTTCATTGTGGCGCGCAGCCTCCACCAGGGACGGCGGGCGGGGCTGGTCTCGGCGCTGGGGGTACAGGTGGGCGGGCTGGTGCATGTGCTGGCCGCCACCCTGGGCGTGTCGGCCCTGGTGCTGTCCTCCGCGCTGCTGTTTTCAGTGCTGAAGTGGGTGGGGGCCATCTACCTGGTGGTGCTGGGCCTCCGCACCTGGCTGGCGCGCGATCCTGGTCCCGCAGACCGGGCGGCCCCTCCGGCCCAACCGCTGCGGCGACTGTTCACGCAGGGCGCGGTGGTCAATCTCCTCAATCCCAAAACGGCGCTGTTCTTTCTGGCTTTTCTGCCCCAGTTTGTGCGGCCTGACCAGGGGCCCGTCTGGGCACAGACGCTCTTGCTGGGCGGCTTCTTTCTGGTGCTGGCGACCCTGAGTGACTCGGCGTACGCGCTGCTGGCCGGCAGCGTGGGCCGCCGGTTGCAGGGCGCCCTGGTTGCCCGCTGGCAGCGCTACCTCACCGGAGGCGTATTTATTGCGCTCGGCCTCGGCACAGCGTCGGTCCAGCGCGCCTAGCCCCCTACCCCAGCATCTGCATCTCGCTCAGGCCGTTTAAAAACTCCCGCTCGGGGTAGGTGTCCGGGTCAAAGCCCCTGTCACCCTCGGCGGGCGTCACAGACAGCGAAGCAAAGTCAAACAGGTCGCGGTCCAGCAGGTGGCTGGGGGTCACGCGGGTCAGGGCGCGCAGAATGTTGTTCAGGCGGCCCGGATGCTCGCGCTCCCAGCCTTCGAGCATCTCGCCCACCACCTGGCGCTGGAGGTTGGCCTGGCTGCCGCACAGGTTGCAGGGAATAATCGGAAACTGCCGCGCCTGGGCGTAACGGATGAGGTCCTGCTCGGCTGTGTACGCCAGCGGCCGGATGACCACGTTGGTGCCGTCGTCGCTTTGCAGCTTGGGCGGCATGGCTTTGAGGCGCGCGCCGAAAAACAGATTCATGAACAGCGTTTCTAGGATGTCGTCGCGGTGGTGGCCCAGCGCAATCTTGGTCGCGCCAATCGCCCGCGCGTGGCCGTACAGGATGCCCCGGCGCAGGCGGCTGCACAGCGCGCAGGTGGTCTTGCCCTCCGGCGTCTTTTCCTTGACCACGCTGTAGGTGTCCTGGGTCAGCAGGTCGTGCCGCACCCCCAGGTCCGTCAGGTAACGGGGCAGCACGTCTTTGGGAAAGCCCGGCTGCCCCTGGTCCAGGTTCACAGCCACGAGTTCAAACTTCACCGGGGCCTTCTTTTGCAGGTGCAGCAGCACGTCCAGCAGCGCATAGCTGTCTTTGCCGCCCGACAGGCAGACCATGACCCGGTCGCCGTCTTCAATCATGCGGTAGTCGCCGATGGCCTGGCCCACCCCCCGGACAATCGGGGCAAACAGGCGGGCGGTGTCAGGGGCCGTAGGAGAGGGGGCAGGGTAGGTCATGGGGCGCGGGGCCTATGGTACGCGCTGGCTGACCCGCCAAGTGTTCCCTGACGGGGACGCTCATGCTTTGGGGGGATGAGCCCGCAGGGGGCCGCGTGGCAAACTGCGCCGCATGACGGCTCTGCGCCCAGTCGCCCTGCCCGCCGCAGCCTCGCCGCGCGCCCCCCACCGTGACGCCCGCCTCTGCGGCCGCTTCCCTGGCCCGCTACAGTGACCCGGATGAGGTTCTTCAATGGACTGGCGGCGCTGCTGCTGGCCGGTGCGGCGGGCGCCGGGGGGCTGTGGTACGCCTGGGGCCGCGACCTGCCCAGCGTGTCCGAACTGGACGTGCTGGAATTCAGCGGCCAGACGCGCGTGTATGACCGGGCCGGCACCCTGGTCGGCACCCTGACCCCCAGTCTCAGCAGTGGGGGCAGCGTGAACCGCGACCTGCTCAAGGCCCCGCAAATCAGCCCCTGGCTGCAAAAGGCGGTCGTGACGAGTGAGGACCGCCGCTTTTATCAGCACGGCGGCGTGGACGCCCTCGGGATTGCGCGCGGTCTTCTCAAGGGCCTGCTGCAAAATGACCTGGAAGGTGGCAGCTCCATTACCCAGCAGGTCGTTAAAAACACTCTGCTGGACGACCTGGAAGGTGCCCGCACCGCCGAACGCAAGTTCAAGGAAGCCGTGCTGGCCTATCAGGTCGAGCGCAACTTTGATAAGGCGCAGATTCTCAACGCCTACCTGAACGTCATCTACTGGGGTGATGGAGGTAGCCGCGACATTCTGGGCGCCGGGGGCGCGGCCCACGCCTACTTTGGCAAAAGTGCCGCCGAACTGAACCTGGCCGAGAGCGTTTATCTGGCGACCATCATTCCGGCGCCCAACCGGCGCTACAAGGACTTTGCGGCCTACCGCCCTCTGATGAAAAACCTGATGGCGCGCATGGTGGAAGACGGCCAGGTGTCGCAGGCCGAGGCCGACGCGGCCTGGACCACGCCGATCTACCCGGCAGGCTGGCGCATCGGCTGGAACAATGACGGCACGCTGCGCTCGGCGGTGCTGGAACGCCCAGAGCGACTGGACGAAAACCTCAAGCGGCTGGAGGGCGGCGGGCGCTACGCCAACTTCTCCTATCTGCAAGCCGTGGAAAAGGAACTGACGCCCCTGATTGGCCGCAAGGCGCTGTACGGCGGCGGTCGGATCTACACCGGCATGAGCGCGCAGGCCCAGGCCGCCGCCGAGACCGCCAGTCAGAATGCCCGCCTGCCCGACGGCGCGACCCTGGGGCTGGCCCTGGTGCGCCCCGACAGCGGCGAGGTGCTGGCACTGGTGGGCCAGAAGCTTACGGGTGGCCGCCCCAGCGACTGGAACAATGCCCTTCAGGCGCGCCGCCAGGTGGGCAGCAGTGTGAAGCCCCTGCTATATACCCTGGCCCTGGAAAAAGGCTGGAAGCAGAGCGACACCGTGCTGGACGCGCCTATTCGCGGCGACTACCAGCCCATGAATTACAACCGCCGCTGGACTGGCCGGTATGTCACGCTGCGGTACTCTCTAGACCACAGCCTGAACCTGCCGACCGTGCGCATGGCGCAGGAACTGGGCATCGGCACCTTCGAGGCCAAGCTGCGTGAACTGAACCTGACGCCCCCGGCCAACGCGGGGCTGCCCCTGAGCATCGGCACCCTGGAAGCCAGTCCGCTGCAAATGGCCGCCGCCTACGCCACCTTCGCCAACGGCGGGCTGTATTTCACGCCGACGCTGGTGCGCAAGGTCGAGGACGCGCGCGGCAAGGTGCTGTACACCCGCCCCGCCCCTGTGGCCAAGCGGGTCTGGGACGCCCGCACCGCCTGGCTGGGTCTGGACATGCTGCGCGGCGTCGTGAATGACCTGAGCGTCCCGCAGGGCGGCCTGGCCACCCGCGCCCTGATTCCGGGCTGGCCCGTGGGGGGCAAGACCGGCACCACCAACGATGTCAAGGACCTGTGGTTTGCGGGCGTGACCCCCACGGTGGCGGGCGCCGTGTGGGTGGGCCGGCAGGAAGGCGGCGCCCTACCCGGCTGGGCCACCAGCGGCGACGTGCCCACGCCGGTCTGGCAGCAGGCGGTGGCGGGCGCCTTGCAGGGCCAGCCGGTCGCCAGTTTCCGCGAGCCGCAGGGCATCGAATACCGCGTGGTGCGGCAGGTCAACATGGCGTTCCGTGCGGGCGAGGGCGACAGCGCCCCCACCGCCCGCGACGGCAGCGGCAGTGGGGGCGGTTTCTTTACCCGGCGCCGCGCCCCCGAGCCAGAGGCGCAGCCGGTGCCCGTCCCCGCGTCTGTCCCCGAGCCGTCAGAGCCAGTTGTGCCTGACCCGGTGCCCGCCCTGCCCCCCGAGCCTGAGGAGGTGACCCCCGAGCCGCTGCCTAGCCAGGAGCCAGTGCCTGCCGAAGAGTCGCCGCCTGCCGAGCCGGTGACTGATGACCCCGCGCCCGAGCCTGTCCCTGAGCCGCAACCAGAACCGCTGCCCCTGCCCGACCCCGGAACGGTCCCCACCCCTGACCCGGAGCCGGTGACGCCCGAACCGACCTTCGAGGATGAGGTGGTCGTGCCTGATCCCCCCGAGCCGCTGCCTCCCGCCGCCACCGATGACCTCCTCAACGAATTGGAGCCGCTGGATTAGCGGAAGAGCCTTTGACCGCCGTAGCTCAGTGAGTTTGAGGAAGCCCCTTTAGCATCTGCATTGAACCAACCGAAAAAGCTGACAGACCACAGGTGGAGTCGGTCAGCGTGCTGGCTTCCTCTCCCTGGAATGAGCCACCGCCCTAAGGGGCCAGTGGCCTCTGGCTTGTGCCTGCGGCTCAGCCTCTAAACTGCCTTCATGTCTCTGGGGCTCTGGCTCGTCACTTTGCTGGCCTGCGTGCTGGCGCCTGTCAGTGTGATGGCGCTGGGCCGCCGCCTGCCCCAGGTGTCGGTCCCAGGGCTGGCAGGTGAGGGGCTCACGGCCGCCTTGCTGGCGGTGCTGCTGCTCAATGACACTCCTCTGTACGCCCTGCTGTTGGTCTTTGTCGCAGGCGCAGTGCGCACCGGGCTGGCCCTGGCCCGGCATCTGCGCTAGCAGAACGCTACACTTCCGCCCATGTCTGCCCGTGCGCGCGGCGCCCTGCTGCTAATTCTCGTGACCTGTCTGTGGGGCAGCACGTTCGCCGTGGTCAAGACCCTGGGCGAAAGCCTGAGCGCCCCGGTTCTGATTGCCTGGCGCTTTTCGATTGCGGCGCTGGCGCTGTTGCCACTGCTGCTGTGGCGCCCAGCCCGCGCAGCGCCCCCGGCTGGACCGGGCAGCCCGCTGTGGCGCGACGGGCTGCTGCTGGGTGCCTGGCTGATTGCCGGCTACGGCACCCAGACGGTGGCGCTGCAAACCACCAGCGCCAACCGAGCCGCCTTTTTCACGGCCCTGAGCGTGGTGCTGGTGCCGCTGTGGCTGGCCGTGGTGCAGCGCCGCCGCCTGCCGCTGACCCTGTGGGCGGCGCTGCCGCTGGCCGTGGCGGGCCTGGCCCTGCTGTCCTGGGAAGGCGGCGCGCTGGTGGTGGGCGACGCCTGGGCACTGGCCTGCGCCGTGACCTACGCCGGGTTCATCGTGGCGCTGGAAGGCACGGCGCACCGGCACGCCGCGCTGCCCTTTACCGCCGCGCAGGTGCTGAGTGTCACTGGGCTGGCGTGGCTCTGGGCGCTGCTGGCCAGCCCCGGTGAACTGTGGCCGCCCGCCTCTACCTGGGGGCCGCTGCTGTACCTGGGCGTGGCCGCGACGGCCGTGACCACCCTGCTGCAAACTGTGGGCCAGCGCCACGTCAGCGCCGCCGAGGCCAGTCTGATTTACGCCCTGGAGCCAGTGACCGCCAGTGCTTTTAGCTATGTGCTACTGCGTGAACAGATCGGCGCGCGCGGCGCGCTGGGCGGCGCCTTCGTGGTGGTCGCAACGGTCCTGAGCCAGCGTGCAGCGAGTAACCCGCGCCCCGAAACGCCTGCTGTGCAAGCCGAGAATGCGTAGCAGCCTTCAGGCAGGGGAGGCCTTCTAGCCTCTTCAAAGGGAGTCGCTGACTCTCTTCCTGACGAAACGGTGGATTGCCCTGGACAGCAAACTTACGCGGTTAAAAGAGTGGGCTGTGCGTGAAATAGAGCACCGCTGTCAATTCTCCTGGTCAGCTCGCCGCAAAAGTGAAAGAGGGCCGGACACTTTCCGGCCCGCCTTGATTGGGTTCCTTATCTCGCCCGTGCTTGGTCGGGCATCAGCAGGGTTTTCAGGGCGGGGCTGCCGCCCCAGACGCTACGCAGGCCATTTTGGACCGCTGAGCCGCTGACGGCGCGGTAAAGCACTGGCGGCAGGCTGGGGGACGGGTAGACGCCCCGCTTGCCCTCGGTGCCCACCTTCACGTCCAGTGGAAAGCCCAGCGCCAGCGTCGAAATTAGCACGCCGCCCAGCACAAACCCGCCCACGGCCCCGGCCCCCAGGTGCCAGGGGTTTTCCAGCGGCATGGGGACCAGGCGCAGAATCACGGTGGCGATCCCCACACCCAGCGCGGCGCTGAGGAGTGCCGCCAGGGGACCCCCCACCAGGGCGTTGGCCAGGAAGGCGGCGGCCAGGCCCCCAACCCCCCAGGCCAGGCCCGCCAAACCGCGCCGCGCCCCCAGGGCAGTGATTACGGCCCACAAGGTCACCAGCAGCGCATCGAACCAGGTCATCACGTTCCGCAGTGTACTGGGGCGCGCTTACAAAAACCTGCTGCGGCGGCCTCAGGTGGGACAGAGGAGAAGGGCCAATAGGCTTTGAGTGCTGCCTGCAGGAGCAGTGGGGCTGGTGACGGCAAGAAGGCCGATCAGTAGGTCGTCGCCTGGCCCAGAAGTGGACAGAGCCCCATCTGACTTCCCAGGCAGCTGTCCCAATCTGCGCGGCGGCGCTGCCCTACACTGAAGCCATGATTCGCGTTTTGCTGGTGGATGACCACGCGCTGTTCCGGCAGGGCCTTCGCAGCCTGCTGGAATCCGAGGGCATGCGGGTCATCGGAGAGGCGGCCAACGGCCGGGAGGCGATTCGGTACGCGGCCGATACCCACCCGGACGTGATTCTCATGGACATCCAGATGCCCGAGCTGGACGGCGTCAAGGCCACCCAGAGCATCCTGGAAATCGACCCGAATTCGCGGGTCATCATGATCACCATGTACCGTCAGGACCGCTACGTCTTTGAAGCGGTGAAGGCCGGAGCCCGCGGCTATGTCCTGAAAGACGCTGACGCCACCACCCTGCTGGACGTGATTAAGCGGGTAGCGGCGGGTGAAGCGCTGCTGGACGCCGATATGGCCCAGAACGTGCTGGACGATTTCCGCGATAAGCGCGAGGAACTGCCCAGCGAGAAGCACGCCGACCTCAACGAACGCGAAACTATGATTCTCAAGCTGCTGGCCCAGGGCTTTTCCAACCAGGACATCGCCCTGCGGCTGGATATCAGCGAGAAGACCGTGCGCAACCGCCTCTCTGAAATTTTTACCAAATTGCAGCTGAACAACCGCACCCAGGCGGCGCTGTACGCCATCCGTGAGGGCATCGCCAACCTTGACTAGAAACCGTCACGTTCGCCTGCCAGCCCCGCGCACGCCCGTGGCCTTTCAGGCGGGCTGCGGGCGGCAGTGGAGCCTGCCCAGCGCCGAAGCGGACCTGGCCTACACCGAGCAGGCATTTCCCGAGTGCCCTGGCTGTACCCACCGCGTCGAGCCCGAGGGCGGGCCGCCTTTTTGCACCCTGCGCCCAGTCGGCACTGCGCACCCCTTTGCGGCGCTGGCCGGCCTGGTTCTGCCCGACGAATGACCGCTGATCTGGTCACCGCCTTTCGCACCCGGCTGACTGAGGCCGGTTTTAAAGGTGAGGTGGGGCTGCGCGTCTGCACACTGGACGGCACCGAACTGGCCGCGTGGCAGGCCGGGCTGGTGTTTCCGGCCGCCAGTACCATCAAGGTGCCGCTGCTGATCCTGGCCCTTCAAGAGGCGCAGGCCGGCCGGCTAGACCTGGCGGCGCGGGTAACACTCAGGGCCGCCGATCAGGTGCCGGGCGCAGGCGTGCTGCATGAGCTGGCACCCGGCCTGGCCCTGACCTGGCAGGACGTGCTGACCCTGATGATTGTGGTCAGCGATAACACGGCGACCAATCTGGTGATTGAGCGGCTGGGGCTTGAATGGGTTGGCGCCCAGCTGCCTCTCCTCGGCTTCCCCGGCACCCGTCTGGTCGGGAAGTTGCAGGTGCCCCCCGAACAGCGCACCCCCGCCCAGCAGCGCGGCGAACGCAATATCACGACCGCCCACGACCAGACCGAGGGGCTGCGCGCCCTGGTGGCCGGTGAGCGGCTGGACGCAGCGCATACCGCCCTGGCGCTGGACATCCTGGGCCGGCAGCAACTGCTCGACATTCTGGGGCGTCGCGTCCCCTGCGGCCCAGACGGTGAACGGTTGTACCGGGTGGCCAGCAAGAGTGGTGAGTTGAACGGCGTGCACCACGATGTCGGGGTGCTGTTTACGCCGCGTCCCTTGCTGGTGGCGCTGCTGTCGCAGGGCGGCACGGACCCGCGCGAACATCCCGAAAACCGTGACGTAGTGACCCTGGCCGACGCGCTCTGGCCACTCGTGGCCATGCTGGGAGAGGTGCCCGTTTCAGGGGACATTTAACCGCTCGGTCAGGCGCATCATGCAAGGTGCCAGAAGCCTGCTTCCAGCTCAAAGAAGCGCGGCTGGGCGCGTGTTCGGCGCGTGGTATGCTGACCCGCATTAGGCCACCTGAATGCAGGACTTTTCGCCGCCCGGCGGCTGGAAAGCACAGGCCACTTCACGCTGAGGGAGAGGGAACGTGGAAAGAAACGACGCTGTCATGCCCTGGGTCGCCATCGTGTGTGCGGCCATCATGTGGATTATTCTGCTGTTCCTCTTTAACAAGGAAACGGCGCCCGAGCCCGTGGCGGTTGACCCGGCTGTCGTCGCCAGCATCAGCAAGACCTGGCCGACGGAGGGCAAGGCTGCCTTTGCTACCTGCGCCGGCTGTCACGGCGCAGAGGGTCAGGGGGGCGTGGGTCCAGCGCTGGCCAATAACGCGGACATCGTGAATGACCCCGTATACGTCTACAACATCATCACGAAGGGCAAAGGGCAGATGCCGGCTCAGACCCAGCTCAACGAAGAGCAGGTCTATGCGGTGGCCAACTACGTGCTGCACTCGTTTGGCAACAACATCGAAGAGCCCCTGACCCCGGCCACGGTGGCTGAGGGGCAGAGCAAGATCGACCCGGCCGTCCTGAAAAACCGCAGCCGCTTTGTGCCCGAAGACCTCAAACTTCCCGAAATTTTCCTGGCGACGTTTGTGATGGTTCTGCTGACTTACGGCCTGATCGGGCTGTACAGCGTGTGGGCTGAAGGCCTGGAACTGCACCCTGGGATTCACAAGGTGCGCGCCACGCCACTGGCCACCCTGGGCATCTTGACCACCCTGAGCTTGACTGTGGTGTTCAGCGTGCTGTTTGTCCGCCAGATGGTCACTGACTTTGCGGGCTGGGGGGCCAAAGAGCCTGTTATGCCCAATGTGACGGCCGAAGGCTTCTACGCGGCCATGATTCTGCTCATGCTGGCCGCCAGCATCGGGCTGTACAAGAAGTTCTTCATGGACGGCGAGGTTCTCGTCGAAGACGCCAGCGGCGAGTTCCCCTGGTAAGCAGGAGAGACTGATATGACGCGTTACAAGAAGCAAGACCCGGAATTGACTCGCCGCAAGTTCATCAACGCGGCCATGGGCGGCGCAGCGGCGGTGGGCACCATCAGCCTGGTCAGTGCGCTGGGCAGTGCCAAGCCAGCCCTCCGTCTTACGGCAGACAAAGCGCCACCTCGAAAGGGTGATGTTTTGGTGCACGCTGAAGCCGCTAAGGAAGGGCAGCCTATTCGCCCCTCGGAAGTCACTGAGCGCGGAGTCCCAGCCTGGCCTATGTCTGCAGATGGGGTCATTCGCAAAGGCGAACCCAATAACCAACTCGCGGTTTACCGTTTTGAGAGAAGCCGTTTTCAAGAGCCTGCAGAGCAGGAACCGCGTGTGGTTCTGAAACTGGACGGCATTACTGCAGACGGCGTCATCGCTTATTCCAATAAGTGCACCCATGCGGGTTGCCCTGTGCCTAACGACGAAAAAGACCTCAGCAAGTTGTTCTGCGGGTGTCACTCTGGCCAATATGACCTTCTACAAGGTTGTAAGAAGATAGGCGGTCCGCCTCCGCGCTCTATGCCACAGTTACCCATCACGCTTGAAAATGACCGCTTGGTTGTAACTGAAACGTTTGTCACTGCTCCCTTTGGGTTTCTCAACGAGCAGGATTGGGAGACATACCTTCAGCAGGTAGAGGAGATTCTCGGATGAACCAGTGGCTTGATGACCGCCTGCACATCTCGCGCCTGAACGATAAGTTCCTGCGCAAAGCGTTTCCTGTTCATCATTCGTTCTTCCTGGGTGAGATTACGCTGTTCAGTCTGATCGTGCTGATTATCACTGGCATCCTGCTGGCGCTGAGCTACGAGCCCAGCAACTCGCTGGTAATCAACTCTTTTGATCCCGGTTCGGCGACCAAGCCGAATCTGGTGCCAGCGGCCTACCATTCGGCGCTCAAGATTAACGCCATGCCCTTCGGTGACATGCTCAGGCGTGTGCATCACTGGATGGCCAATATCATGGTGGCGGCGGCCGTTATCCACATGATGCGCGTGTACTTCACGGGCGCATTCAAGAAACCTCGTGAAATCAACTGGTGGATCGGCATGTTGCTGCTGATTTTTGCCGCGCTGACCGCCGTGACCGGCTACATTCTGCCCTACGACAACTACGCCTACAACACGGTCAGCGTGATTTACGCCATCGTGAAGTCTGTGCCCTGGGTCGGCGACTGGGCCGCGCAGGCTGCCTTTGCGGGTCGTTTCCCCGGCGACGGCATCATTCCGCGAATCTACGGCTACCACATCATGCTGCTGCCCGGCATTCTGCTCGCCCTGACCGGCGCCCACATGCTGATCATGATCAAGCAGAAGCACACCCAGCCGCAGTACGCCAAGCGCCTGGCCTACAAGAAGATCGTGGGTGTGCCGCTCTCTACGCAGCAGACGCCTATCATGCTCCTGTTGGCCCTGCTGTTCACCGGCCTCGTGATGCTGTTTGCGGCCTTTATTCCCGTTCACCCGGTCGAGTTCTTTGGTCCGCCCAGCCCTCAGCCCATTAGCAGCATCAAGCCGGACTGGTATCTCCTCTGGGTTTTCGGTGCCTTGGCGATTATCCCCGGCTTTGAACTGGAAGTGCTGGGCGGTGTGATCAGCGCCGAGTTTGTCGGTGCCATGGTGCTGCCTGGTCTGATCATCGGCCTGATGTTTGCGGTGCCGATGCTGGACCGCAGCAAGGATAACCAGTACTACGCCGAGAACCCCACCAATCATCCTGTGCGTCTGGCAGCGGGCATAGCCTTTATGGCCATGATGATTGTGCTGTCGGTCGCTGGCTACAAGATTGAGCTGGTGCAGAGCGGGATCTTGACCTCCGCGAATGCCAATGCAGTGCTCTGGATTCTGACGTTCCTGGTTCCGGCCGTTAGCTACTTCGGGACGCTGGGCATCGTGCGCGGCATCCGTGCCCTGCGCGAAGCTGACGAGCGCGAAACGTTGGCGCACGCACACGCTGACGACTGAGCTTCTTACTCACAAGCGGCCCTGGCAATTTGAGCCAGGGCCGCGTTTTTGTGTTCAACTGCGCTGATGGATAATCTGGCAAAGGAGCCTGCTCAGGAAGCCCGCCGGCTGGGCTTGGCCAAACTGGCGGCCAATCCTATTGACCCAGCCAGCGCTCTCGCGTTCGCCCACTATGTTCTAGAAGAATTGGCCGCGCGGGGCCTTCTTCCACAACAGCACTGTGCGCCAGGGTGCTGGGCACAGCCGCGCAGCCAGGGCCACTAAAAAGCGCCACCTAAATTGGCGGCGCTGCGGCATTAACTGTTGACTCTCAGGCCTCGACTCGTTTCGGGCCCATGTTCATGGTCGGCGTGGTCCCTTCCCGGCTGCCGGCGGCGTACCCCACCTGCGCGCCAAATTGCCAGGCCAGCTTGATCATGAACTGAATAGCATCCTCGTCGTGCGAGGTAATCAGCTGCCGCAAATGCTCGGGCAGGCCGTCGGGCAGGGGCATGGTGCGAAGCTGCTCCCCGTACTCACTGCGGAGCTGCTCGAACCACTCAGCGTAAGGGTTCGTCATGGCTTTAGCTTAACATGCTCACGCTCAAGGAATGTAAGCGGCGCCGACCTCTTCTGTCCACGATGATCCCCCTGCTGTCCAGCACTTTGCTTTCCACGCACTTTTTTATTTCTCCAATGGTGTTACGCTTCACGCATGACCGCGACCACCATCCAAGACCAAACCGGCGGTGTGCCCGCCTCTGAAATCAGCATCAGTGAATTTGGCGCGCAAAAGGCTCTGGGCATCCTGGCCAACAGTGGCAAGGAAAACGCCGGCGTGCGCGTGTTTATCAAGAGTGGCGGCTGCAGTGGCTATCAGTACGGGATGGCCATTGATGACCGCGAACTGGACGGCGACACCATCGTCATGGACCGGGGCGTCAAGCTGCTGGTGGACCGAATGAGCATGCCCCTGCTACGCGGCAGCGAAGTGGATTTCGTGGAGAACATGATGGGGGGCGGCTTTACGGTTAATAACCCCAACGCCACCTCGGCCTGTGGGTGTGGGTCGTCTTTCCGCACTGACGGTGCCAAGTCACCGGACGGCGAGGGCAATGGCGGCTGCGCCAGTCACTAGGCGTATTTAAGCGCAGCGAAGGCCGGGTCTAGCCCGGCTTTTTTCTTTGAACTGTCGGTCATTTGGGACGGGCTCAGGCTGACCAGAGGCCGCCTCAGCAAAGCTGTCTTGACGCGCCCTCACCGAGCCTTATACTGACCTTCATCATTTACCCAGAAGGCAGCAGTATCGCCTGAAGAGTTCGGAGGCTTACATGAAGAAGACCCTGGCCCTTACTGCATTCCTGCTCGGCGCCGCCCTCGCCGGGCCGGCCAACAACAGCCTCGTGATTGGCACCTCGCAAGAGCCACCGAACATTTACGATCCCTGGAACACCAACAACCTGGCGATCACCAGTGAGATTAACGGATACATGGGTGCCGCCCTGATTGGTCTGGACGACGACGGCGAGCCTTACGCTGACATTGCCACCCGTGTGCCCAGCATTGCCAACGGCGACTACAAAGTCGTCAAGAATGCCGCCGGCGACGTGGTGCGCAATAGCGTGACCTACACCATTCGCAAGGACGCCAAGTGGAGTGACGGCACGGCCATTAAGGTCGCGGACTTCCAGTTCTGGCATCGCCTGGTCAACGATGACCGCGTGCCGGTGCCTGACCGCGATCCCTGGAGCCGCGCCAAGATTGCCGTGAACGACGCCGACACCTTCACCATCACCTACGATCCCCCCTACCTGTTCGCTGACCAGACCAGCCCCGGCTTGGCGCCCAGCCACATCATGAGCGCGGCCTGGACCGCGTTTGACACCAAGACCAAAAACGAGAAAGACGCCAAGGTAGTCAACGAGGAGTGGAAGAAATTCATCTCGTCGTACACCACGGCGCGCAGCCTGCCCAAAGTGGTGGCGGGACCGTTCAAGCCCACAGCCTGGCGCAGCGGTAACAGCCTGACCATGACCCGCAACGCCAACTATTGGCTGCAGCCCAAGAACCCTGAAAACTACGTGCAGAACATCACGTACCGGTTCATTCCCAACACCAACACCCTGAAGGTCAACATCCTGTCGGGCCAGCTGGACGCCGTGAGCGCCGTGGGCCTGACCTTTGACCAGGGCGTGGACCTGACCCGCACCGAGCGCGGCAAGTACAAGACCTACTTTGTCCCCGGCGCCGTGTGGGAGCACATTGACATCAACACGCGCGGCCAGAAGGCCAAGGACCTGGACCTGGATGACCCCCGGATGCGTCAGGCGCTGCTGTACGCCATTGACCGCGACGCGCTGACCAAGGCGCTGTTCCAGGGCCGTCAGGCGGTGTCGAACAGCTGGGTGAACCCCATCAGCAAGCTGTACAAGAAAGATGTCAACGACTATAACTACAACCAGGCGCGTGCCAAACAGCTGTTTGCCGCTCTGGGCTGGACGGCCGGCTCTGACGGCATCCTGCAAAAAGGTGGCAAGAAGCTCAGCCTGAACTTCGGTACCACTGCGGGCAACACCGTCCGTGAGCGCGTGCAGCAGATTCTGCAGGCCCAGTGGAAGCAGGTGGGCGTGCAGGTCAACATCCAGAACTACCCCTCCAGCGTGTTCTTCGGGCCCGACTTCCTGAGCAAGGGTCAGGAAGGCAAATGGGACCTGGCCATGTACGCCTGGACTGGCAACCCAATTTTCGAGGAAGGCAACCTCTTCAAGGGTGAAGGCATTCCCACCGCCGCCAACGGCTACGCTGGCCAGAACAACGCCGGCTGGAACAACGCCGAATTCAACCGCCTGCACAAGCAGGCCCAGGTCGAATTTAACCTCAGCGAGCGCATCAAACTGTTTGACCGCATGCAGACGGTCTGGAACACCGAAGTGCCCTCGCTGCCGCTGTATTACCGCGTGAACGTGTACACCAAGGTGCCGGGCCTGGTGAACTACACCTTCAGCGCCTACACGCTGTACCCCAGCTGGAACTCGGCCAAGATCGGCTGGGCCAGCAAGGGCGCCGTCGAGGAGTACAAGCAGAAGTAAGCCGGTTTTGCCGGGTCAGGCGCCTCTGGGCGCTCACCGGATATACCGGACGCGGGAGGCTTCGCCAGCAGGCGTTGCTTCCCGCCTCTCTTTGGGGCCGCTGGCCTTCTCTCTGAGGAACGTTATGGGAACCTACGCCTTACGCCGCGTCATTCAGATGATTCCGCTTCTCTTTGTTATCAGCCTTCTGATTTTTATGCTGACCGCCTTGCAACCGGGTGATCCAGTCGACCAGTTGGTCTTTGGCAACAGCAATATCACCGCCGACGACATCGCCCGGCTGAAGGCTGCTTACGGTCTCGATCAGCCCTGGTTTACCCGCTACTTTTTCTGGCTTAAACAGGCCGTCGTGGGAAATTTCGGCTACTCGCAGGACTTTGGCATTCCAGCGCTGGATTTCGTGTTCAGAGACCGCCTGCCCAACACCCTTCTGCTGACGGTACCGGCCCTAGTGATCAGCACGCTGATTGCCGTGCCCCTGGGCATTTTCAGTGCTGTGCGGCAGTATTCCCTGCCGGACTACGTCCTGACGTTTTTTGCTTTTCTGGCCGTCAGTGCCCCGGTGTTCTGGGTGGGGGCCCTGGCGCTGTACTTCTTCGCCGTGTTCTTACCAGGAGCCACTGGAGGCGTTCTGTCGCTGCCGCCTGGAGGCCTGGGCAGCGCCGACCTGGCTCCAGATGCCGGGTGGTGGGCCACGACGCTCGACAAACTGAAGTACCTCATCCTGCCGATGATGATTCTGATGCTGCGCGAGATCGCCGTGACCCTGCGGTTCATGCGGGCCAACATGCTCGAAACCCTGACGCAGGACTATGTCCGTACCGCACGGGCCAAAGGGCTGGGAGACCGCCGTGTGCTTTACAAGCACGCCTTACGCAACGCGGTGACGCCTATTGTCACCCTGCTGGGGCTCAGCATTCCGGGCCTCTTCGGCGGCGCTGTCATTACAGAGACCGTCTTTTCCTGGCCCGGCATGGGCAAAGCCATTCTGGACGCACTGGTCAGCAAGGATTTTAACGTTGTCATGACCTGCCTGATGCTCCTGGCCCTGCTGACGGTCATTTTCCAGTTGCTGACCGACCTGGCTTACGGCCTGGTTGACCCCCGCGTTCGGTATTCCTGAGGCCTGCTGATGACCACTGTGACCGCTGCACCCCCCAAGCGCGCCCGGAGCCGCTCGACCTTTCAAATCGCCTTACGCCGCCTGCGTAAACACAAAGCTGCCATGTTCAGCTTGGTGGTTATCGCCCTGCTAATCCTGATGGCCCTGTTCGCGCCCTGGATTGCTCCGTTTGACCCGAACGCCCAGGACCTTGCAGGTATCTATGCACCGCCCAGCAGCCAGCACGTCCTGGGGCAGGACAGTCTAGGCCGCGATCTGCTCTCGCGCATCATGTATGGCAGCCGCGTCAGCCTGATTGTGGGCTTTACAGTGGCCGCCTTCAGTATTGCGCTGGGCACGCTGATGGGTCTGCTGGCCGGTTTTCTCAGTGGGCGCGTAGATACAGTGATCAGCCGCTTCATCGAGATCATGCTGTCCATTCCCGAACTGCCGCTTCAGCTGACGTTGAGCGGGTTATTCGCTGTGAGCGACTTGCCGGCCATTGCTCGCCTGCGTGAAAATCCCAATTCCAGCGTGTTCATCATCGTTACCATCTTTACTTTCTTCGGCTGGATGGGCACCGCCCGCTTGGTGCGCGGCGAGGTTCTGAAGCTCAAGAACCTCGAATACGTGGACGCTGCTCGTGCGCTGGGTGCGCGCAGCGGCCGCATCATGTTTCGCCACCTGGTGCCTAATATTGTGGCGGTCATTATCGTGAACGGCACACTGGCGGTGGGCGGGGCGATTCTGGGCGAGGCCGCCCTATCGTTCCTGGGCTTCGGCATTCAGCCGCCGGTGTCTACCTGGGGCAACATGTTGTCCAACGCCAATGAAGTGGTGCTGGAACACCCTTACATCGCGCTCTATCCAGGTCTGGCTATCCTCTTGACAGTGCTAGTGTTCAATTTTCTGGGTGATGGCCTGCGAGACGCCTTCGACCCCAAGAGCCGCCTCTAATCCCTGTTCCGACGCTTTTGCCCCGCTCCGGCGGGGTTTTTGCGATCTGGCTGTTCCCATCGCGTATTCTGGGCTTGTGATTGTTCTTGGGATTGACCCTGGGCTCGCCAACCTCGGCCTGGGGCTGGTGGAAGGTGACGTGCGCAAAGCGCGCCACCTCTACCATGTCTGCCTGACCACAGAAAGCGCCTGGATCATGCCCCGGCGTCTGCAGTACCTCCACGAAGAGGTTGCGCGGCTGCTGGCCGAGTACCGGCCGGACGCGGTGGCCATCGAGGACCAGATTCTGCGCAAGCAGGCTGATGTGGCCTTCAAAGTGGGACAGGCGTTTGGGGTGGTGCAGCTGGCGTGCGCGCAGGCAGGCGTGCCCGTTCACAGCTACGGCCCCATGCAGGTCAAGCGCTCGCTGGTGGGCACTGGCCGGGCTGAGAAAGAACAGGTCATTTACATGGTCAAGGCCACGCTGGGCGTGCGCGAACTGTTCAACAACCACGCGGCTGACGCGCTGGCACTGGCCCTGACCCACCTGGCCAGTGCGCCGCTTCAGGGCCGCACCGCGCAGCTGCTGGCCCGGTAGCTCGGTGGTGTCCCTGGCCCTGCCGCTGCTGGCTTCGGTGATTCTGACGTTCGCCTGGCTGTGGTTTTTTGTGCGCCGCGACCGCCACCCAGAGCCCTTGTGGCTGCTGGCCCGCACTTTTGGCTGGGGGATGTTGGCCTGGGTGATTGCCGCCGCTTTTGAGGCGAGTCTGGGCCGCCTGCTGGCCTCACCGCAGTTGCTGGGGACCTTGGTAGTGGTTCTGTTGACGGCGCTGCTGGAAGAGGGATTCAAATTCGTGGCCGCCATGACCGCCATCTCTGAACTGAGCTTTGATGAACCGATGGACGGCCTGGTGTACGCCGTGACCGCTGCGCTGGGCTTTGCCCTGATGGAGAATGTCACCTACACCCTGGGGTTTGGCGGTGGGGCCGGCACCTGGCACGCGGTCGTGGCCACCCTGGCCCACGCCCTGTTCAGTGCGCCGCAGGGCTATGCGCTGGGTGGCCTTCACTGGGAGCAGGGCCGCACGTGGGTGGTGCAGGGCCTGGCCGTGAGCGTGGTGCTGCATGCCGTGTTCAATGGTCTTCTCGTGGGCGGGGCCGGCTGGCCGCAACTGGTAGCCCTGAGCACCGTCACCCTCTTGATGGTGGGGTTGGCGGGCCGGTATTACCTCACCTTTGAGGCCCATGCCCGAGAACATGGGCCGCCCGTGACCTTTTTACAGGAGCAGGCGCGCCGCCAGGCTCAGCGGGGCGGCTCCTGAAGAAGAACTGGGAGTTACACAACGCAATGGTTTGGCTCAGGGCAAAGAAGCGCAAGCAAGCCAAGAGGAGGAGACATCCTCATCTGTCTTTGAACGACATCAGCTCTGCTTCCTTCATCAGAGCGTTTCGTGACCCGTCTGCCCCTGTACCCAGTGTTGCCCGGTTTCATCCTGCTCGTGTTTCCAGACGGGCAGTTCAACTTTGAGCTGCTCAATCAGAAAATCGCAGGCCTCCAGAGCGGCGCGGCGGTGGGCGCTGGCCACCCCAATCAGGATGCTGGCTTCCCCTGGCATCAGGCGCCCCAGGCGGTGCTGCACCACGATACGCAAGGAGCCAAAGCGGTTCCGGGCCCCCTGCGCGGCGGTATGCATGACCCTCACGGCCATCGGGCTGTGGCCTTCGTACTCGATAAAATCCACCCGTTTGCCAGCATTGGGACTGCGGACTGTCCCTACAAAATACGCCTGGGCTCCACATTCTGGCCGCACCAGAAAGGCGCTGGCCTGTTCCAGCGAGAGCCTTTCCGTTGTCACGGTGCAGAGGGTGTCGTCCTCTGCGCCTCCGGCCACAGGTGGGAGGAAAGCCACCTCGTCGCTGTTGTTCAGCATGGTGCTCGGCGCCGCGTACACCTCATTCACGGCGACCATACACCCGCGCAGACTGAGAGCAAACTGCTGCTCGACCAGGGCCGCGCAGGCGCGCACGTCGCTGCCCTCAGGCAATTCCAGAGTCGTCGCCTCTACGCCCGTTTCCCGCTTCAGACGGGCAAAAAACACCACCTTCACCTGCATGGGCTGAGGCTATCACGCACCTAAATCAGGAGGTCAAGAAGTGGTTTGGCTGGGGGAGTTGACAGTTCCAC
>NZ_JAIQXU010000009.1 GCF_020166395.1 Deinococcus betulae
AAACGTCCTCGCACACAATCTGAAATTCATTGACCTCAGCGGCTGATGCCCTGACTGTCAACCCCTATTCGAGGTGACTCAGTTTCATTTATGCTTGCGCTTTTTTCTTAGCCTTTGTAGTTTTTGTCCTGAATAGCAACAAGGGTTGAGAAAGCAGAAGGTGTCTGAAGAGTGAGATCTCTCCATGCCCCTGCCAGGGGTATTCGTCATTTTGGGCTGAGGCCAGTTCTTCGCAGCGCTAGCCTGAAGCTGTGGCCCGCCGTAAAACACAGAAGCCCGCTGAGGACCATCCCGCCCACTGGATCATGGGGGTGGTTCTCTCTTTCATTGCCTTTATTGCCCTGCCTGACCTTCGCCCATTGACTGGGCTCATCTTTCTCGGGGCGCTGATCGGTCTTCCTTTCTCTCTGTACGCCCATAAGCGCAGGCGAGCACGTACCCTGGCCCTCAGTGACCTGCGCGCGCTCACCCACCGCGAGCTGGAGTTGCATGTCGCGCAAGTCATTGACGCCCTGCCCGGCTGGAGCGCCCGTGCCAATCGCGGTACCAGTGACCAGGGCGCCGACGTGATCGCCACCGCGCCCGGCGGCGTCAAAGTGGCGGTGCAGGTCAAGCACTACACCAACAAGCTCGGCAACAAGGCCGTGCAAGAAGTCGTGGCCAGCAAGGCTATTTACGGCTGCGCACATGCGGTCGTGTTCACTAGTGGGCCGGGCTACACTAAGGCCGCTGTCGAGCTCGCCGGGGCCAACAAGGTTCCCTTATGGACCGCTCCCGACCTCTTCCGCTTGCAAGAGGCCGCCAGGATTGGCAAGGGCATGCCCCGTGACCTGCTGCCCCACGCGGGCGACTGGCTCGGCTAATCAGCCCCTTGGCATCACTTCTCTACAACACTGTGCCGCACGCCGGACGGCTGTGGGCGCATGACGCCGAACAGCCCCACCAGCAGGCAAACCCACGCGCCCAGTTCCACCACCAGCTGGCCTATTCCGGTCACTGCCAGCAGTTGCCCTGTCGCCACCGCCGAATACCCCCGCCCGGATGCCCACAGGGGCAGCCCGATGTTGACCCCGGTGCTCACCAGCCGCAGGAGACACAGTGCGGTCAACCCCACTACCACCCAAGTCAAGGCGGGGTAGACCCTGCGCCGCTGAGCCGCCATCACAATTCCGAAGATCCAGAGCGCCAGGAGCGGCACCTGAAAGGCGAGTTGCAACAGAATGGCCTGGACGTATTCCATACCACTCAGCTTGACCAGCGGCATGTCTGGCCATCAACCCACGGACTCAAGGCAAACCTCAATCCAAGGTGCTGTCCGAAGACCCTGCGAAAGGCTGCAGCATCATTGAGATCAGCGGCCGAACTGACCAGTGCAACCTTCAGTGCAAGCGCGCGAGCTGATGCAGAACCACTGTATTGGGGTAGTGCCAGAATCAATCAGGACTATGCAGAAGGAAGGAAAATCAAAAAACCCCGCACTAGGCGGGGCTTTGTGTCTGGTGGGTCGTGTAGGAATCGAACCTACAACCCGCTGATTAAGAGTCAGCTGCTCTGCCAATTGAGCTAACGACCCAGAGCGGAAGAAAGTATAAGGGGCCCAAAAGAGACTGTCAAGCCAAATCTGGCGCCAGCAGGCCCCGCACCGTCCCCGCCAGGTACAGACTGCCCGCCACCAGCAGGGTGCCGCCCGCCGGAGTGAGGGCCAGCGCACGGGCCAGGGCGCGCGTTGGGTCCAGATCAGCCTCGCCGCCGTACAGGGTGGCCAGTTCGGCGGGCGGTGCGGCCAGGTCGCCAGGTGCGGTGAACACCCGCACCGGGGCCACCGCCAGGAGCGGGGCCAGGGTGGCCGCCGTGTCTTTGCGGGCCAAGCCGCCAAAGAGCAGCACGTCGGCCGCCGGCACGGCCAGCGCCAGCGCCTGGGTGGCGTGGGGGTTGTGCGCGCCGTCCAGCAACACGGTCTTGCCCTGCACCCTCAGGCGTTCCAGCCGGGCTGGGTGGGCGGCCGTCAGCGCCGCCTCAACCCCTGAGTCAAAGCCCAGCGTGCGCAGGGTTGCGGCTGCCAGGGCCGCATTCTGAAGCTGATGTGCGCCGGCCAGGGCTGGAGGACGCGGCAGGGAAAACAGGGCCGGGTAGGTGGCAGGGGTCAGCAGTGGCGCCCCCTGTTCCTGGGCGACCTCCCTAATAACTGCCAGCGCCTCGCCTTCGGCCGTCGTCAGCAGCGGCACGCCCGGCTGCGCGGCCCCGGCTTTGTCGAGGGCGATGGCCGCCACCGTCTCGCCCAGGGTGGCGGTGTGGTCGAGCCCCACATTGGTTAGGGCCACGGCCGAGACGTGCTCCAGGACCTGCGTGGCGTCGCTCTGGCCACCGACGCCTGCCTCCATGACCGCCACCTCCACCCCGCCCTCCGCAAAGGCCTGACAGGCCAGGGCCAGCGTCAGGTCGAAAAAAGCGGCGTCCGGGGTGTGGGTCTGTGCCCAGGTAATAAAGGCGGCGGTGCGCTCTGGCGGCAGGTTCACACCGCCCAGCCGAATTCGTTCCTCGTAGGCGTGAAGGTGCGGGCTGGTAAAGCGGCCTGTGCGGACCCCGGCGGCCAGCAGGCCGGCTTCCAGCATGGCGCAGGTGCTGCCCTTGCCGTTGGTGCCTACCACGCGCACGCTGGTAAAGGCGCGGTCGGGTCGGCCCAGGCGGTCCAGCAGCGCCCGCGCGCCTTCTGGGCCACGAGCCCGGCCCGCGCGGGTGCGGGCATACAGCCAGGCGTAGTCAGGGGCAGTAGGGGGACGCTCGGACACAGGGCCAGGGTAAGACACTGGGGAGGCACCTGGCAGAGGGGGGCGTCTCTTCCTGTCCAGCAGCGGCCCGGCACCAGCGCAGGCCCCGCGTTAGCATGCAGCCCGTGACTGACCTTGCCGTGCAGAGCCGCCCCCCCCGCGTGGGCGTCGTGATGGGAAGCCGCAGCGATTTCGAGACCATGCAGGGCGCGCTGGACCTGCTGGGAGACCTGGGCGTGCCCTACGAGGTGCGGGTGCTGTCGGCGCACCGCACGCCGGCGCTGCTGCCCACCTACGGCGCGCGGGCCGAGCGTCTGAACCTGGCCTGCATCATTGCCGGGGCGGGCGGCGCGGCGCACCTGCCAGGAATGCTGGCGGCCTTTACGCGCGTGCCGGTGCTGGGTGTGCCGGTGCAGTCGCGCGCCCTGAGCGGTCAGGACAGCCTGCTGAGCATCGTGCAGATGCCCGCCGGGGTGCCGGTGGCCACCTTTGCCATCGGGGCGGCGGGGGCAAAAAACGCCGCGCTGTTTGCCGCGGCCCTGCTGGCCACCACCGACGAGGCCGTGCGCGCCCGGCTGGACGCCTTCCGGGCCGCCCAGACCCAGGCGGTGCTGGACCACCCTTTCTTTGATGGTCACCCCCAGGCGGGCACAGCATGAGCCGCGCTTCACAGCCCTCGCTGGGGATTCTGGGCGGCGGGCAACTGGCCCAGATGCTGGCGCTGGCGGCCCTGCCGCTGGGCGTGCGCGTGACGGTGCTGGAACCGGATCCCGAGGCTCCGGCCCGGCTGTGTGCCGCGCACCTGCGGGCCCCCTACACCGACCCCGCCGCCCTGGAGCAGCTGGCCGCCTGCGACGCCGTCACGCTGGAATTCGAGAATGTGCCGGTGCCGGCCCTCAGCGCCCTGCATGGCCGGGTGCCGGTGCGACCCGGCGCCGAGGTGCTGGCGCGTAGCAAGCACCGCGTCCGGGAGAAAGAAGCCTTGCGCGCGGCAAGGGCCGAGACCGCGCCCTTTGTTGCCATTGAAACGGCCGCCGACCTGGAGGGCGCCCTGGACCAGGTGGGCGGTCAGGGCATCCTTAAAACCAGTGAACTGGGCTATGACGGGAAGGGCCAGGCCCGCGTGACCACCACTGAGGGCCTACGCGCCGCCTGGACGGAACTGGGCGGCGTGCCCTGCGTGCTGGAGGGCCTGGTGCCTTTCGAGCGGGAACTCAGTCTGGCGGTGGCGCGCGCTCCCTCGGGTCAGGTGGCCTGCGGGCCGCTGGTGGAAAATGTGCACCGGGCGGGCATCCTGAGAAGCAGCGTCTTTCCGGCCCACGTGCCGGCGGGCACCGAGGCCCGCGCCCGGTCGCTGGCCGCCGCTGTGGCGGAAGCCTGGGGGCTGGAGGGGCTGCTGACCCTTGAGTTTTTTCAGGTGGCGGGCGGCGATCTGCTGGTCAACGAGGTGGCCCCCAGGGTGCACAACAGTGGTCACCTCACCCAGAACGGCGGCGCCTCCAGTCAATTTGAGGCCCAGGTGCGCGCCGTGCTGGACTGGCCGCTCAGCGACTGGCGCCCCCTGCACCCCTGCGCCATGGTCAACGTGGTGGGCGCAACTGACCCGGACGGTCAGCCGCTGCACCCTGACTGGGCCGGGATTGACGCGCTAGACGGCACCCATGTTCATCTGTACCACAAGGCGTGGCGCGCCGGGCGCAAGCTAGGTCACGTCAACCTGACGGCGCCAGATGAGGAAACGTTGCAGGCCCGCCTGGCCGAACTGCTGACGCTCATTCCGTAAAGCGGTGGCGAATTTGGCAGGCGTATGAGCGCCGGTGGTGGTGTGGGCTGGACGTACCGCTGCGGTTTCAGCGGCTGCATGCTCTGAAAAAGACCCAGGTAGGCGGGAGCAGTACATAGCGGGGCCGTGGTGTCGGCAGGGCTGGGGCTTTCCCAGGTCGCGCGTCCTCCTGTGATTTGTCTACACCCTGAACCTGTCTGCAAGCCCGCTGGGTGAGGACAAGTAGACACGGATAGCGGCGGCGCAGACGCTGAGAGCCATCTCTGATGGGAGGCTTTTTTGCAGCTCCCAGGACTCAGAACTGACGCTGCTGCACGACATTCCTCTCTTGAGATCAGGCATCCCTAGCACGCCTGTCCAGCCAGCTCATCCAGCCCACTCTTCCCTAGGGTATTGATACTGTGTTATCAATATCAAATATGACTGTGCTTTCTTCTCACTCGTCCCTGTCGTCCTCTGTCCCCATCACCGTGCTGTGCGGGTTTCTGGGGGCAGGGAAGACCATGCTGCTCAATCACCTGCTGACCCAGACCAGGGGCCGGAAAATTGCCGTGATTGTCAATGAATTTGGCGCCGTGAACATTGACGCCGATCTGGTGGTCAAGACCGATGAGGGCACCATTGAGCTGTCCAACGGCTGCATCTGCTGCACGCTACGCGGCGACCTGCTTTACGCCGTGGCTGATCTGGTCAACACGCGCGAACTGGACCACATCCTGATTGAGTCCACCGGGATTGGCGAGCCGCTGCCGATTGCCCAGACCTTCTGCCTCACCCCTGAGGAACTGGACCTGGCACCGGAAGACGGCCAGCCAGAGCTGCCCAACCTCATTGGCCGGGTGCATGTGGACGCGATGGTCACGGTGGTGGACAGCGCCCAGTTCTTCACGCTCTGGAACCGGCCCGACGCCATTCCCGGTGACGACCAGGAGCGGGGCTTTGGCGAACTGCTGGCCGAGCAGCTGGAGTTTGCCGACCTGGTGGTCCTGAACAAACTGGACCTGGCGGCGCCGGGCGATGTGGCGGCGCTGCGCGGGCTCCTGCGGCTTTCCAATCCGCGCGCCCGCGTGCTGGACGCCGTGCGGGGTCAGGTGTCGGCCGAGGACATTCTGGGGGTGGGGCTCTTTGACTTTGACACCGCCAGTCAGCTGGACGCCTGGATGGCCGAACTGGAGAAGGTGCACACGCCCGAGTCCGAGACCTACGGCCTGGGCACCCATATCTACCGCAGCGAGCAGCCCTTTGACCCCGTGCGCTTCACCGCTGCCCTGACCAGCGGCCTGCCGCGCAACGTCATTCGCTCGAAAGGCTGGGTCAACCTGGGGGACGGCGCGGCAACCCTCTGGAACCACACGGGGCGGCAGCTGGCGCTGGAACAGGCCGGCGAGTGGCTCTCGCCGGACCAGGCCTTCAGCGAGATCGTCTTTATTGGCCGTGATCTGGACGGCGCCGCTCTGGACGCCCTCCTGAGCGCCGCGGTGCAGCACCCATGAGGCGCGGAGCGGCGGCGACAGCGTTGCTGGCGGCCCTGTCAGTCGCCAGCGCCGCGCCGCTGAAGGTCACCGTGTCTTTTCAGCCGCTGTACGACGTGGTCGCGCGCGTCGCCGGAGACGCCGCCCAGGTGGAGCGCGCCGTGCCAGTGGGGGCCAGTCCGCACAGTTTTGACCCCACGGTGCGCGACATTGCCCGCCTGAAAACCGCCGATGTGGTCATCATGGCCGGGCTGGGCGCCGACGACTGGCTGGAGTGGTATGTGCGGGCCAGCGGCAGCCGCGCCGCTGTGGTCAAGCTGGGCGACACCCTGCCGTTTCCCCGGCTGCGCGCCGGCCGGGCCACCGACCCCCACTGGTGGCTGGACGCCGGCCTGATGGCGCAGGCGGCTGTGGCCGTGGGCGGCGCCCTGGCTCAGGCTGATCCTGCCCACGCCGCTGCCTACCGCCTGGGCGCCGAGCAGGAAGCGCGCTGCCTGACGGGGCTGCACGCCGAACTTGAGCGCACGCTGGCCCCGGTGCGCGGCGGCGCGCTGCTGACCTTTCATAACGCCTTCGGGTACTTTGCCCGCGCCTACGGCCTGCGGGTGGTCGGCACCCTGGCCCCGCTGCAAGGGCTGGAACCCAGCGCCCAGACGATGGCTCAGGCGGTCAAGACCATTCGTGTCCTAGGGGTAAAGGCCGTCTTTGCCGAGCCGCAGCTGCCCGCTGGCCCTGCCCGCGCCGTCGCCGCCGAAGCGGGCGTGCCTCTCTATGTGCTGGACCCCGAAGGCAGCGCCCAGACACCGGGCTACGCCGAGATGATGCGCCGCAACCGCGACACCCTCCTGCTGGCTCTGAAATAGCGGTCCAGCCCTCTCACCCACCCCGTTCGCCTTCTTTCACAGGAGTTTGACCATGCGCCCCATCCTTGTTTCGCTGACCGCTGCCCTGACCCTGACGACCCCCGCCCTGGCCGAGACCACTGCCGCGCGCCTGGTGGTCGCTGACGCCCGCACCCACGCCCTGAGTGTCATTAACCTGGCAGACGGCACCCCGCTGGCCAGCTTTGGCACGCCCGGCAAGCTCAGTGGCCTGTACGCTGGCCCTGGCGGCACCTACGCCTACGCCATTCACCGCGACGACGACCGCGTGACCGTGCTGCATTCTGGGCTGGGGGCCATTGACCACGGCGACCACCGTGACCTCGTGCAGAAGGCGCCCCACATCCTGGCCACCCTGAACGTGGGGCAGCAGCCCACCCACTTTTTTACCCACGGCGACCAGATTGCCATCTTTAATGACAAGGGCGGTGACGTCGCCGTCTTTGGCGAGCTGCTGCTGGGCAAAACGAATGACATGCGGCTGGTGAAGGTGGCGGCCCCCGACCACGGCGCCCCGGCCCTGCTGGGTGACGTGCTGCTGAGCGGGTATCTGGCCCTGAACCGGGTGGACGCCTACGACCTGTCCACCGGCCGCCTACTGAAGACGTTGGACGTGCCCTGCCCTGGCCTGCACGGCGAGGCGGTGCAGGGCGCGGTCGCCTACTTTGGCTGCACCGACGGCGTGCTGGCCGTGACTGTCCAGCGGCAGACGGTCAGCGCGCGCAAGCTGCCCAACCCGGCAGGCACCCCGGCGGGGACGCGGGTCGGCACGGTGGCCGCGCATGAGCGGAGTGCGGCGCTGTACGGCAACTTTGGCGCAGGTCTGGCCCGCTGGACGGCGGCCGACCCGGCCCTGACGGCTGTTGCACTGCCCGCTACGCCCCTCAAGTTTGCCTTCACTGCGGATGGGCAGCGCCTCGCGGTGCTGACGGCCGACGGCGCGCTGCACCTGCTGCACGCCCCCACCGGCCGCGTGCTGAGCAGCGCCGGACTGGTGGCCCCCACCGACCCGGCCGACAAGGCGGCTGTGCGGCCCACCATGACGCTGGGCGCCGCCCACGCCTACCTGACCAGCCCAGCCACAGGTGAGGTGCTGGAGGTAGCCCTGGCCGACCTGAAAGTCACGCGCCGGTTGGCGGTAGGCGGAACGCCGGCCATGCTGGCGCTGACCCAGGCCACCGGAGAGCAGCACTGAACTGGAAGGTGGGCAGGCTGGGGTCTGTGGCTGGCCCTGCGTCACATCTTTGGGCCGGGTCAGCGGCGCTAAGATGACCCGGTCAATGGGAAAACAGCTGGTTGGTGGGCGCCGGTCCCTGTGGGCTCTGGGCGCCGCGTTGGCCCTCGCACTGGGCGCGGCAGATGCCCGCACCTACACCGTGCAGGCCGGGGACACCCTGTACGCCGTGGCGCGGCGCATGGGTACGTCGGTCGAGACGTTGCAGCGCCTGAACAGCCTAAGTGGCGCGGCGTTGCGGCCAGGGCAGGTGCTTCAGCTGCCAGCGGCGTCGGGCGCGGGCCAGGCGACTGCGCCGCAAGTCACCGCCGCCCCGCCGGCGGCGCGCGCGGCAGCGATTCCGGCGGTTGCGGCGCCGCTGCCCGGCAGCCCCCGCCCGGACCCGGCCCAGGTGACCGGCCCACGGGCCTGGACGGCGGCGCCGCCCGCCACTGTGGTCAGTTTTATCGGCTGGGCCCTGACGGACCTGGGGCTGCCGGTGGGAGACGAGGCGCCCATTCGCACCTACCTGCCGGGGCTGTCCTTCAGTTATCAGACCTACAACAACTGTGGGCCCAGCGCGCTGTCCTCGGTGCTGGGCTTTTACCGGGTAAAGATCGGTCAGGACGTGATTCAGCGCACAGCTCGGCCTGGCGGCGGTTACATGCAGATCAGCGCCATCGCCCCGGAACTCTCCAAGTTTGGCCTGAATACCCTGACGGTGCGTCAGGCGCGGCTGTCACAGGTTAAGCGGCTGCTGGCGCTGGGCATTCCAGTCATCGTCTTGCAGTGGTTCGAGCGCACGGGACAGGTGCCGCACTTCCGGGTGGTGCGCGGTTACGACGACCAGGCCGGGCTGGTGTGGGTCAGTGACAGCATGGTGGGGCCGCTCGCCTACATGAGTTACCGCAGCTTCGACGTGCTGTGGAACACCCAGGGCCGTCAGATGTTCCCGGTGTACCCCAAGGGCTACGACGCCCTGGTGCGCCGTCTGGTGGGTCACAGCTAAGCAGGTCGCGCTGCTTGCTGGCTGTGCGCCGTGCCGACGGACGAGACCTGAAAGAATCGCCCGTGTGAGGTTCCATGCCCTCAGTTCTGGCTCCTACAGGCCACCATCCGCCCATCATGCCCCCTGCGTCACCCTGAATGCATGGACGCGTTGATTGGTCTGGTGGTGCAGCTGCTGGGGCTGCTGTTCTGGTCGGTGTTTGGGCTGGGGGTGCTGGGCGCCCTGCTGACCCTGTATGCGGCTGGCGTGGGGTGGCCGCCCCTGGTGGTGGCCGTGCTGGGTCTGGGCACGTTGGCCGCCTGGGGCTGGTCGGTGCGGGGGTGGTGGCGGGCCTGGCGGGCAGGTTAGGGCGCAACTGGCCTGCATCAGGTTGAGGGCGTCCCGTTTGCTTCTTGTGAGCACAGCCATGCCCATGTTTGAGGAAGAGGTAGCGGCCTGTACTGAGAGGCTGCACTGGCGGATGGCACCGTCCAGAGGTTGCGGGACTTCTTCTTGTGGACGTGCCTGAGCGGCCTCGCGAGACGGCGCAGCGGGGCGGGTCTTTGCTTGCCGATAGCAGCCTTCGTGCGAGAGCAGGTGGCGACGGCTCAGCGTCAAAGCAACGGAAAGCTGCTCTCAGTCTGCTCGTCTCAGGCCGTTACCCGCATGCTGGCACCCGGCGTGGACTGGCCGCGCAGCAGATCGGCCAGCACCGCCGCGCCGCGCACCACGCCCAGGGCCGGACGGCTGAACAGGGCGTTCGCGTCGGTGGCCCACAGCTGCCCCGTCTGGACGGCGCGTAGCTCGCGTCCCAGCAGGGTGCGGGCAAAGCCCAGATTCTCGGGCAGGTCGAAGCCGCAGCACATCACCACCACGACATCCGGGTCCAGCGCCTCAATCTGCGCCCAGGTGGCGCGGCCCGAGTCGGTGCCTGCCTCGCCCAGAACATTCACGCCGCCGGCGCGCTCCACCTGTTCAGGCACCCAGTGGCCGCCGTAAAAGGGCGGGTCTGTCCATTCCAGCGTCAGCACACGCGGCGCGTGGTTGACGGGCACCACGGCGTTCCAGTCTTGACGGGCCTGGGCGGCCAGCGCGTCGCCGCGCTCCGGCACGCCGGCGACGCCCGCCAGGGCACGCAGATCGTCCAGAATGCCCGCCACGCTGCGGCCTTCCAGGCTCAGCACCTGGGCGGCGGGCAGGCAGCCCGGCAGGTAGCGCACCGCCGTTTCAATGGTGCCGGGGGTAACCGCGCAGACCTCGCAAACCCCCTGCGTCACCACCAGGTCGGGCTGCAGAGTGTCCAGCAGCGGGCCGTCCACCTGGTACAGGGCGCGGCCCTCGCGCACCGCCTCGCTCACGGCGCGGTCAATCTCGGCCTGCGGGGCGCCGGCGTCCACGATCGAGCGGGTCAGCACCGGCTGGCCAGCCGCGCCGGGGTGGTCGCAGGAGTGGCTGACGCCCACGACCTGCCCGCCCAGCCCCAGGTCAAACAGCAAATCCGTGGCGCTGGGCAGCAGGCTAACAATGCGGGCAGGCGCAGTGAGCGTCATAGGGTCCCAGGGTAGAGCAGTCGCGCCTGGTCCACGTGAAGCTGGTGACGGTCGGCGGCACACACCATAACTCCCGTCTGATCAGGGGCGATTGGTCATCCTCCTGGTCTCTGCCCTGGTGTCTCCTGGGTCAGCGGCTGTCAGAAGGCAGGTCAACGTTTTGCAGGGTTCCTGCGCTGCCCTGTAGCGCGAGCATCTCCTGTATGCAGGTGAGGGCCTTCCAAGGGCGGACACGCCCCCTGCCGTCCCTGACCGAAGCGACGACCACAAGTTACGCCCGCCACTTATGCGCCCCTGTCAACAGGCCAGGACCATACCCCTGAATCTGAACTTGTCGTCCTCTTCATGCAGGGCTGCTCTTTAAGGTTGGCCGCACACAATGCCCGTATGCGAATCCCGAAACGTCTGCTGCTGGCCGCCGCTGTGGGGGCGACCCTCGCCCGCCGCGCCCTGACGCCCCCCTATGACCTCAGCGGCAAGGTGACGCTGGTCACGGGCGGCTCGCGGGGGCTGGGGCTGGCGCTGGCCCAGGAACTGCTGACCCGTGGCGCGCGCGTCACGCTGATGGCCCGCACCGAGGCCGACTTGCACCGCGCCCAGGCCAGCCTGAATGCGCCAGGGCGTGTCAGTGTGGTGGCAGGTGACGTGACCCAGGCGGCTGACCTGGACCGGGCCGTGGCCGAAACGGTGCGCGCCCACGGCCGCCTGGACGTGCTGATCAACAACGCCGGCATTATTCAGGTGGGACCGCTGGCCAACACCACCGAAGCCGATTTCCGGCAGTCTCTGGAGGTCAACGCTCTGGCGCCGCTGCGGCTCGTGCGCGCCGCCCTGCCGCACCTGCGCGGCGGCGGGCGCGTGGTCATCGTGTCGTCGCTGGGCGGCAAGGTGGCCGTGCCCCATCTGGCGCCGTATTCGGTCAGCAAGTTTGCCGCTGCGGGGCTGGGCCAGGCGCTGCGCGCCGAACTGGCCCGCGAGGGTGTGACCGTCACCACCGTGCTGCCGGGCCTGATGCGGACTGGCAGCCCCCGCAACGCTCCCATCAAGGGCCAGCAGGCGCGTGAGTACACCCTGTTTGCCACCCTGGACAACCTGCCGGGGCTGACTCTGGATGCCCATGAAGCGGCCCGCCGCATCGTCACGGCCCTGGTGCGCGGCGACGCCGAGGCCACCATTGGCGCCCCCGCCTGGCTGCTGAGCACCGCGCAGGCACTGGCGCCGCAACTGACCGCCGACCTGCTGGCGCTGGGCAGCCGCCTGCTGCCCGGCCCTGGCCGGACCACGCAGGCGGTGACTGGCCATGAGGTCGAAACCGCCCTGACCCGTGCCAATCCGCTGAAAAGTGCTGCCGAAGCCGAGTTCAACCAGAAACCAGCCGGACAGAATGGGGGAGAGGCTGAAGCTTAAGACACCTTGCGGCAACTCAAGCGCAGCCCTAAGGCCCCTGGCCACCGCCTTGACGCCGCTGTCATCTGGGCGAGCAGAGAGGACCTGAGCCTTGAGGCAGTGGTCACACAGTAAGGCAGACCGCACTCCTACCCGCCCGCGCTGGATTGACTGCTCCCACAGCTTTCAGGAGGTCACCATGAGTCAGGACGACACCCAGCCCACCCCTCCCGCCCTTTCCGATTCAGCTTCCGATACTCCGGACACCCACAGCACCGGGGCCCACATGCCCGCGCGCGAGCGTTCGGTGGTGGGCACGGTGGGTGTGGCCCTGATGGGCGCGGGCCTGCGCAGCGCCCGCCCCTTGCAAAAAATCGTGCTGGGTGGGGTGGGGGCTGGCCTGGTGGCCCTGGCGGCCACCGGACGTAACCCACTGGCGACAGCCCTGAAGATCCGTCAGAACAAAGAGGGCGAGGTGCTGGTCAGTGACGCTGTGACGGTCGGCAAACCCGCCGCCGAACTGTATGCCGTCTGGCGCGACCTGGCTGGCCTCCCCCGCCTGATGACCCATCTGGAGCGGGTAGAGGTGCTGGACGCTGGGCGCTCGCGCTGGACGGTGAAGGCTCCCACCGGCGAGGTGAGCTGGGAGGCCGACATCACCGCCGACGAGCCGGGCCAGCGCCTGGCCTGGGCCAGTGTGGAGGGCGCGGCGGTGCCCAACCATGGGGAAGTCCTGTTCCGCGCGGCCCCCGGTCACCGGGGCACCGAGGTCGTGGTGCGCCTGACCTACCGCCCCCCGGCGGGCACGGCGGGCGCTATTGTGGCCCGCCTGACTGGCGAGGAACCTGCCCAGCAGCTGCGCGATGACCTGATGCGCTTTAAACGGGAACAGGAACTGGGCTTTGCCCCCACCACCGAGGGCCAGAGCAGCGGCCGCGCGCCCCAGGGAGGTGCCGCATGAAAGCGATTGTCTGGCAGGGAACGAACAAGGTCGGCGTGGAGACCGTGCCCGACCCCACGCTGCTGCTGCCCACCGATGCCATCATCAAAATCACCTCCACGGCCATCTGCGGCTCGGACCTGCACCTGCTGGACGGAGTGATTCCCAGCATGGAAAAGGGTGACATCCTGGGCCACGAGTTCATGGGTGAGGTCGTGGAAGTCGGCCGCGACGTGAAAAAGCTGAAGCCAGGCGACCGCGTGGTCGTGCCGTTTAACATCGCCTGCGGGGTGTGCGACCCTTGCCGGCGGGGCCTGTTCAGCGCCTGCGACAACTCCAACCCCAATCACCGCATGGCCGAGGCGCTGTACGGCGGGGTCAGCGGCGGCGGCCTGTTCGGGTACTCGCACATGTACGGCGGCTACGCGGGTGGGCAGGCCCAGTACGTGCGCGTGCCGTTTGCCGACATTGGCCCCCACAAGATTGAATCCGACCTGCGCGACGAACAGGTGCTGTTCCTGACCGACATCTTTCCCACGGGCTACCAGGCCGCCGAGAACTGCGGCATTGTGCCGGGGCGTGACGTGGTGGCGGTGTTCGGGGCCGGCCCCGTGGGCCAATTTGCGGCCCGCAGCGCGCAGATGCTGGGCGCGGCCCACGTCATCGTCGTGGACCGCGTGCCCGAACGCCTGGCGATGGCCGAGGCGGCCGGCTGCCAGGTCATCAACTACGAGCAGGACGACGTGCTGGTGGCCCTACGCGAAGCCACCGGGGGGCGCGGCCCCGACCACGTCATAGACGCGGTGGGCATGGAGGCCCACGGGCACGGTCCCGGCGCTCTGGTGGATACGGCCAAGCAGAGGCTGAAACTGAGCTTTGACCGCATCACGGCCCTGCGCTGGGCGCTGCTGAGCTGCGCCAAGGGCGGCACCGTCAGCCTGCCCGGCGTGTACGGCGGCCTGATCGATAAAGTGCCGATGGGCGCGGCCTTTGCCAAGGGGCTGACGTTCAAGATGGGCCAGACCCACACCCAGCGCCATATTGCCCCGCTGCTCTCGCGCATTGAAGCCGGCGAGATTGACCCCAGTTTTGTGGTCACCCACCGCGCCTCACTGGACGAGGCCCCAGCCCTCTACAAGACGTTCCGCGACAAGCACGACGGCTGCATCAAGGTGGTTCTGAACCCCTGGGCCTAAGGTGGGAATAGGGAAGGGGAGAGGCGCGCTTCGGTCTCTCCCTTTCTCTGTCTCTTTAGCGGCTGGCCCAGAGTTCAACCAGGCCGCGTAGGGTCAGGGTGTCGTCGTAGTGGTCAATCTCCCGGCAGATGCCTTCCACGGTGCGGGCAAAGCCGCCGGTGGCCACCGCCACCGCTGGCCCCGGCAATTCGGCGCGGATGCGGCGCAGCAGGCCGTCCACCATCTCGGCGTAGCCGTACACCAGGCCCGATTGCAGCGCGTGCGTGGTGTTTTTGCCAATGGCGGTCTGGGGAGCTTCCAGCGCAATGCGCGGCAGCTTGGCGGCGCGGGCGAACAGGGCGTCGGCACTGACCTGCGCGCCCGTGGCCAGCACCCCGCCTATAAAGCGGCGGCCCCGCCCGATCACGTCAAAGTTGGTGGAGGTGCCAAAGTCCACCACCACGGCGTATTCGTGGGCGCTCAGGTACTGCTCGGCGCCGAACAGGTTGCACAGGCGGTCGGCCCCCACGGCGTCGGGGATATCCAGCTCCACCCGCACGTCAGGGAGGTTGGTCGCGCTGACCTCAAAGGGCGTCACCCCAAAATGCCGCTTGAGCGCCAGCGCGTAGTTCTGGCCCACGGGCGGCGCCACGCTGCTCAGAATGGCCGAGTGGGGCGGCGCGGCTCCTGCCAGGGCGAACAGCCCCTGAAGTTGCAGGGCCAGGTCGTCGGGCAACACGTCGCGGTTGGTGCGCACGCGCCAGGTGTGGGTCAGGTTCAGCCCTTCATCGGCCAGGCCCAGAACGGTGCTGGTGTTGCCAATGTCTGCGGCCAGGAGAGGAAAAGCAGGCACGCCCCGCATTGTACGGGGCGCGTGGCCGGGCGTGTTCGGCGCCCCCGCCTACTGAAAGAGGCTCAGGTCCAGCGGAATGCTGTAGGCGCAGCTGGTGTCGGCCTCGGTGCGCAAGAGCAGCTCGGCGCGGTCGGTGGCCCCTAGGCCCGCCTTGAGAGGCTCGAAGTAGTAGACCAGGGTACCGCCCCAGGTGCTGCCCTCCTGCTTGAAATCGTTGACATAGGTGCTGCGGGCGGGGGCCAGCAGCTGCCCCCCCTTGCCCTTCAGGCGCACCAGATAGGCGCTTCTGGCCTTCTCGCTGGGCAGGCCCCGCACGGCAAGGTCCACGCGCAACTGCCCGGCAGGCAGGCGGCCCTTGGCGGCGTCCTCGGCCAGCGCGTCTTTGACCGTCAGGTTCTTAAAGCTGTCGCGGGCGGCCTGGGCCTGAAAGAACAGCCCATCGGCCTGTCCGCTGGCGGTCACGGCCAGGGGGCGGCTGCCCCGCGCAAAGTCACCGGGGGCGGCTAGCCAGTCGGCCAGGCAGGCGTCGCCGCCGTCAAAGGTAGTCACGGCCGCCTGGCCCGCCACAAAGGCGCCGTCTTTGACCTCCAGATTCAGACTCAGGTAGGTCGGCACCGGGTCGCGGCGGCTGTAGGCGCTGTCAATCACTGCTTTGGCGCTCGTTTCGTCCAGTTGGGGTACCCAGGCCTGGGCGGGGGCCGTCAGCAGCAAGATGAGGCTCAGGGCCAACAGGGGGCGGGGGGTGGGCATAGGGGTCTCCTTATTCAGTCGGTCGCCGGTCACCTTGATGAACCGGACGGGGCGAAGAGTGGGCAAAGAGCGTCGTGATGGGCAGAGCCCCCCACCACGACCTCCTCAGTTCTTGAGGTACACGACGCGGCAGGCCTCACCCGCTGCCCGGAACTGCGCGGCGGATTCCGGCGAGAGGCTGACGTCGGTAAAGACGCTCGAGGTTGGGGCAAAGCGGCTGGCCTGAATGCGCTCGGCCTTCAGGCGGGTGAGATTGGGAAAGGCGGCCAGCGCGGCCTCCGTGGTGACGTAGGTGTGCAGATTGCCCTCCTGAACGAGGGCGCTGCCCACGCCCTTAATCAGTTCGGCGTCAGGCCACAGCTGCTGCCCGCCCGCATACACGATGCTGGTCATGTCACGCTGGAAATTGCCCAGGCCGCGCACGTCAATGCCCACCGTGCAGCCCAGAGGGCGCGCGCTGCTGGCGGCCGGGGCCGCCGCTGGTCGGGGGGCCGAGGGGGTCTGAACGGGGTTGGCCCCTGATGCAGCCGGCGCGGCGCGTGCCCCTGCTCCTGGGGTGTCGGCCGTACCTGTCCCACTGGCCGGCCCAGGGCGGCCAGGTGCCCCGCCGCCCTCGTCTGGGCCTCCGGTAGGTGACGCTGGACCAGCCGGCCGCGACCCCGGTGTGGCGGCCGAAGGTTCTCCCTGGCTGGGTGGTCCAAGGCGGCTCGCAACTGGCGTCCCTCCGTCGGCGGGTGCTCCAGCGGACGGCTGGCCCGAGGGCGCGGGGCGGGTTGTGGTCTGGGCGGGGTCGGTGGCTGGTGGGGTGGACGGTGGCCGGGTGCTGGAGGCCGCCGCAGAGTCGGCAGGCGTGGTTGGCGCCGGCCTAGTGGTGGTCGCCGCAGAAGCTGCGGGCACAGCTGGAATAGAGGTGGCCGGGGTGCTGGGCCGGGCGCTGGCCTGAGCGGCTTCAGGGGTGCCAGAGTCCACCTGTGGTCCACGGGCAGGCGACACCGGCGTGGCCGGAAGAGAGGCTGTAGGCGTGGTCGGGGCAACCGGCCGCGCCGCTGCCTCAGCGGGTGGGGTAGGCGCGGGCGTTCCCCTTGCCGGCTCCGGTTCGGGTGTGCTTGACGTGGGTACGGCCTGATCTGCTGACCCCCGAGCTTCAGCGGCCGGTTCGGGCGGCCCTGAGGCGGTGTCCTGGCCAGCGGAAGCGGTGGCCGGCAAAGCCGGGTTTGTCTCTGGGGTCAGGTCCTCGCGCCGGGGCAGTGCAGTGACCGCTTCGCCCGCTGGGGCTGGAATGGGCTCAGCCGACGCTGGTGCAGGCGCCGCTTCGGCTGGGGTGGGCGTCTGCTCGGAAGCCGGAGACACTGGCGCTGGCTCAGGCACTTCAGGCGTGGCCTCGACGGGAGTGGGCGAGGTCGGTGCCGGGGAGGAGGGAGCTAGAACTGGCTCGCTGGCCCCAGGCACGGCCACTAGCGGAGAGCTTGGGGCCGCTGTCCTCCCAGGCGCCGCCGGTACTGCCTCGGGGACGGGACTTGTGGCGGCCGGAGACGGCGCCGCTGTGGGTGGGGTGGGCTGGGGCGTGGGTGGTTGCGTCGGCTCCGGGGTTGCGTCGGCTGGTGGGGTGGCCGCCACTGGCGGGGTCTGAGGTTGGGCGGGCGAGGTGGTCGTCACTGGGGGCGTCAGGGGCCGCGTGGGCGTGGTGGGCGGCGTCACCGGAACCGGGCGCAGCGTCACCACCTCCAGGGGGGCGCGGGACGCGTCCGGCACCGGGCCCGCCGCTGGCGGCGGCGCGCGCCACAGCAGCGCCCCGCCCAGCAGCGCGGCGTGCAGCAGCAGGGTCGCCAGCGCGGCGCGGCGCCCTTCGTGGCGTTCGCGCGGGCGTGGGAAGGGCGCGGCGGTCACGGCGCGGCCTCTGGGGTCTCGGTACCCAGGGCCAGGCGGGTGCCGCCTGCCTTTTTAATCTCGTCCATGACTCCTACCACGGTGCCGTAGCGCCCGCCCTCATCGGCGCGCAGGCCCACCACGCCGCCACTGGTCGCCGCCAGGGGCCTCAGCAGCGCCCCCAGGCGGGTCAGGGTCGTTTCCTTGCCATTCAGAAAAATCTGTCCGGCGCGGTTGACGCTCACCACGGGCAGGTCCGGCGTTTCCTGCACGCTGCTGCTGGCGCGCGGCAGGTCTAGCGGCAGGGCGTTTTGCCGGGCGCCCAGCGTGCTGGTCAGGAAAAAGAAAATCAGCAGCAGCAGCACCACGTCCACCATGGGGGCAAAGTCGAAGGTGATAGGGTCCGCGTCCCGGTGGCGGCGGCGAAGGCGGCGGGTCATGCGTTCAGCGCGCTCCGCCGAAATTCAGGGCGACCTCGGGCAAAGGCGCTTCTGGGGCTGACCCTGCCCACACCGGGGCCGCCGGGGCGCGGATCAGCCAGCCCGGCAGTTCCTCGCGCACCTGCTCGGCCTGGGTGGCAATCCGGTCAGCGCGGGCACGCAGGGCGCCGCGCGCCACGTAGGCCAGGATGGCGACGACCAGCCCCGCCGCCGTGTTCACCAGCGCCTCGCTGATGCCGGTGGCCAGTTGCGCGGGTGTAGGCGCCGTGGTCTGGCTGAAGACCAGAAACGACCGCACCATGCCGATCACGGTGCCCAGCAGGCCCAGCAGCGGCGCCACTTGCGCAGCGGTGCCCAGGGTGCTTAGGCCCGCATACAGCCGCTCCTCGGCGTCCAGCAGCGCGGCCTGCATGGCGCGCTCGGCGGCGTCCACGCCCCGGTCAGCGCGGGCCAATCCGGCGCGCAGCACCCCGGCAGCGGGGCTAGGGTGGGCGGCGCGGTCGACTTCGGCCAGAGCGGCGGCGGGGCCACTTTCGGCGGTGACGGCGCGGGCGCGCTCGGTCAGGGTGCGGGCGTCCTGTCCCAGCCGCGCCAGAGCCTGCGCGCGCACGGCAATCAGGTACACCACATACACCGACAGGGCCAGGAGCACCCAGAGCAGAGGCCCGGCGGCGCGCAGTAAATCGAGGCTGGTCATGGCCCCTACGGGTAGCACGCGCCCGCGTGGGGAGCGTGAAAAAGCGGTGCGCCTCCCTCATGAGGACACGGCCGCAATCCCCAGCAACTCACTCGACTTTGCAGTCTCTGGCGGGTAAAATAGGCCAGTAAGTAGGAATCATTCCTAACAAACCCCCGGTGATTCCCGAAGGAGCCTCATGACCCACCAGCTCGAAATCCGCAACCTGCACGCCTCTGTGGAGGGACAGCCCATTCTCAAAGGCATTAACCTGGTCGTCCCGCGCGGCGAACTGCACGCCATCATGGGGCCAAACGGCAACGGCAAAAGCACCCTGGCCAAAGTGATTGTGGGCGACCCCGAATACACCGTGACCGAGGGTGAAATCCTGGTGGACGGGCAGAACATTCTGGAGATGGAACCTGACGAGCGCGCCCGCCTGGGCGTCTTCCTGGCCTTCCAATACCCCGTCGAGATTCCCGGCGTGACCATCGCCAACTTCCTGCGCCTGGCGATGCAGGCCCGTAAGGCCGAAGGCGAAGAGGTGGGCTTTGCCGAGTTCTACGGCAAGCTGCAAAGCGCCCTGAAGACCCTGGAATGGGACGAGAGCATCGTGGAGCGCTACCTGAACGCAGGTTTTTCTGGCGGCGAGAAGAAGCGCAACGAGATTCTGCAGATGCTGATGCTGGAACCCAACTACATCATCATGGACGAGACCGATAGCGGTCTGGACGTGGACGCGCTGAAGATTGTCGCCAAGGGCGTGAACTCCATGCGCGGCGAAAACCTGGGCGGCCTCATCATTACCCACTACCAGCGCCTGCTGGACTACATCGTGCCTGACAAGGTGCACATCATTCTGGACGGCAAAGTCGTGCAGACCGGCGGCCCTGAGCTGGCCAAGAAGATGGACACCCAGGGCTACGACTGGGTCAAGGAACTGGCGACGGCATAAGGGACAGATTCAGCAGGAGGACTCATGACCGCATACTCGCTGAAGTTTGCCAAAGACAACCTGGAGCGCATTGCCCAGGAAACCGTCCAGAACAGTGATGAAACCATTATCACGCTTGACTCTGGCGAGGCCGTGGTCCTGATTCCTCTGGAGCAGTACGAAGCCTGGAAGGAAACCCATCACCTGCTGGCCAACCCGGCCAACCGCCGCCACCTGCTGGATTCGGTGGAGCAGTACCGCCAGGGCCGGGCCATCCGCAAGAACCTGACGGACTTGCAGACAGACGCGCCCGAGTGAACCTGAGTTTCACGCCCAATGGCTGAGCCGACTATCTGTGGCTGCACCACCATGAGCCGAAGCTGCTCCGGAAGCTTCACCGCCTGCTGGACGAATGCCTCCCCACACCCTTTGAGGGCACAGGTAAGCCCGAACCCCTCAAGCATGAGTACGCGGGTTTCTGGTCCCGCCGCCTTACTGCTGAACACCGCCTCGTGTACGCCGTAGACGATGACGCGATTACGGTCATTGCCTGCCGCTCTCACTACGAATAAGGAGCTTCTATGCGCCCTGTCCTTCTGCCCCTTATCGCCGCGCTGGCCCTGACGGCCTGTGCCCAGCAGGGCACGACCATCGAGCTGCGGCAAGCGGCAGGAGCGTGTGAAGCCTCCACCAGTTGCTTGGAATACCGCCAGCCCGAAAACGGCTCCTGGGTGACGCTGAACAACGAGATTCAGGGCTTCACCTTCGAGCCCGGCCACCGCTACGTCCTGAGTGTGAAAGACGAAGCCAAGGAGCGCCCGCCCTGTTCGCCGCCCGAGTGGCGCCTGCTCGGGGTAAAGGAAAAAACGCCCACCGAACCGGTGGTGGCCGACGCCACCACGCCCACCCGCCCCTGCTAACCCACCTAAGGAGACTGCATGACCGTCAATCCTGAAGCAAGTGAAATCAACACCAGCTACGAATACGGCTGGAGCAACCCTGAACGCTACGCCATCAAGGCCCCCAAGGGCCTGAGTCGCGACGTCGTCGAGATGATCTCCAAGGCCAAAGACGAGCCCCAGTGGATGCTGGATTTTCGTCTCAAGGCCCTGGACATCTTCCTGAGCAAGCCCATGCCCGAATGGGGCGCGGACCTCAGCGGCCTGAACCTCGACGAGATCTACTACTACATCAAGCCCGAAGGCTTCAACGCCCGCTCCTGGGACGACGTGCCGCAGGACGTCAAAGAAACCTTCGAGCGCCTGGGCATCCCCGAAGCCGAGCGCGCCGCACTGGCTGGTGTAGGCGCCCAGTACGAGTCGGAGATGGTGTACCACAACCTCAAAGAGGAGTGGGAAAAGCTGGGCGTGGTCTTCCTGTCCATTGAGGACGGCCTGAAGGAATACCCCGAGCTGTTCCGCGAGCACTTTGCCACCATCGTGCCGCCCGAAGACAACAAGTTTGCGGCCGTGAACAGCGCCGTGTGGAGTGGCGGGTCGTTCGTGTACGTGCCCAAGGGCGTGAAGGTGGACATTCCCCTGCAAACGTACTTCCGCATCAACGCGGAAAGCAGCGGGCAGTTCGAGCGCACCCTGATCATCATTGACGAGGGCGCGCAGGCCCACTACATCGAGGGCTGCACGGCCCCGGCGTACTCCAGCGACTCGTTCCACTCGGGCGTCATTGAAATCGTGGTGAAAGAGGGCGCGCGCTTCCGTTACTCCACCATTCAGAACTGGAGCCACAACGTTTACAACCTCGTGACCCAGCGCGCCGCCGTGTACGGCAACGGCGTGATGGAATGGGTGGACGGCAACCTGGGCAGCAAGGTCACCATGAAGTACCCCGCCTGCTACCTGTTGGAAGAAGGCGCGCGTGGCGAAGTGCTGAGCATCGCGATGGCCGGACGCGGCCAGCACCAGGACGCGGGCGCCAAGATCGTCCACTTTGCCCCGCACACCAGCGGCACCATCGTCTCCAAGAGCATTTCCAAGGACTCAGGCCGCAGCTCTTACCGGGGCCTGGTGAAAATCTACGAAGGCGCCAAAGGCAGCAAGACCAACGTGGAGTGCGACGCCCTGTTGCTGGATGAGGAAGCCCGCACCGACACCTACCCGTACATCGAGATTGAGGAAAAGGACGCCAGCGTGGGCCACGAAGCGACCGTCTCCAAGATCAACGACGACCAGATTCTGTACCTCCAGAGCCGTGGCCTGAGCGAAGACGAGGCCGCCGGCCTGATCGTGCGCGGCTTCATTGAGCCGATTGCCAAGGAACTGCCGCTGGAATACGCCGTCGAACTGAACCGCCTGATCGAACTGGAAATGGAAGGCTCGGTCGGCTAAGGCGCATGGGCGGGGGCGTCTGCTACGACAAGGCCAAGTGGCACTATGACGGCGATTTTCCGCCGGAGCTGCCGCCGTCACAGGGGTTCGTTCACACCGGCATGTTTATCAGCTGGTTGGCCGGGCGAAATCTCCTGGCAGATGGTCTCGCCGCCGACGCCGAAGCGCTTCGAGGTCGGCACCAGACCGGCGCCCAGGTGTTTGAGGCCTGGGGTGGGGTTCTGACCAGTGACATGCTCACGGCAGAGGGCAATGCCTTCGCCCGGCACTACTACGCCTCTGAGATGGGCGGCGGAGAATACCTCAACGATTACTTCAACCTGTTTGACGATCTGCCGTCCTTCTACCATGTGCCCGACACCTGGGACAGCGCCGTCCGTGTGGCTGGGCTGATTGATGAGCGCTATGCCGAGTGGCAGGCCGGGCGCTGAGGTGAGACAGCTGCGGCGTCCCGCTGGCCTCTTTTTGCAAAGGAAAACATGACCCTTCTTGGCAATGTTGTGGTGGGCGCCGTCGCCCTGATTCATGTATACATTCTGGTGTTGGAGATGTTCCTCTGGGAAACCCCACGCGCCATGAAGGCGTTTGGCACCACGCCCGCCCTGGCGGCCCAGACCCGGAGCCTCGCGGCGAATCAGGGGCTGTACAACGGCTTCCTGGCGGCTGGCCTGCTCTGGGGCCTAGTGACCGACCAGTTTTCCGTCAAGGTCTTTTTCCTGCTGTGTGTGCTGGTGGCCGGCGTGTACGGCGCCACGTCCACCCGCAACCCAAGAATCCATTTCGTTCAGACGGTCCCGGCCACGCTGGGACTGCTGCTGCTCTGGCTGGGCCGCTGACGCCGCCAGAGTCGCTGTTTCAGGAGACCCCATGACCCAATTCACCGATCAACTGGCCGCGCACGGCGGCCCCGAGTGGCTGACGAGCAAGCGCCGCGAAAGCCTGGACCTCTTCAATACCTTGCAGGTGCCCACCGAAAGCGTCGAAGCCTGGAAATACACCCAGGTGGACGTGGACTTCACGGCCCTGCGCCCCCACGGCAAGCGTGACGCCGTAAGCAATGTGGCGGCCCTCCCCGTCAGCGTGCAGGAGCGCCTGACTGGCACCGACGTGGGCGCTTTTCTGGTCCTGGACGGCCCCGACGTGGTCTACCGCACCGAACTGCCCGCCGAGCTGACCGAGAAGGGCGTGATCTTTACCGACCTAAAAACGGCCGTAGAGCAGCACGCCGACAAGGTGCAGCAGTACCTCTATTCCGTGGTGCCCGCCGAAGTGCCCGACGACACCACGATTGCCGCGCCCGGCACCACCCCCAGCAAGAGCCCTGACCCCAGCGAAGGGAAGTTCTCGGCGCTGGCGGCGGCCCTGTGGACCAACGGGGCGTTCGTGTACGTGCCGCGTGGGGTCGAGGTTGAACTGCCCCTGGGCTCCTTCCGCGTCATGAGCGAGGCCGGCACCTACACCGCCACCCGCACGCTGGTCGTGGCCGAGGACAACGCCCAGGTGACCTTCATTGATGAGCAGGCCAGTGACGCCCTGCCCGGCACCTACGCGATTGGCGCCGTGGAACTGGTGGTCAAGGCCGGCGCCCGCCTGCGCTACGTGTCCATTCAGAACTGGGGCGAGGGTGTGACCCACATTCAGCGCCAGCGCGGCGACGTGGAGCGCGACGCCACCCTGAACAGCCTGGTAGTTACGATGGGCGGCACCCTGTCGCGCACCGAGATGCAGAGCTACCTGCGCGGCCAGGGCGCCGACAGCGAGATGCTGGCCCTGTACTTTGCCAACGAAAACCAGCACTTTGACCACTACACCCTGCAGCACCACGCTGCCGGTAATGCTCACAGCGACCTGCTGTACAAGGGCGTGAACGACGACGCCAGTGTCGGCGTGTTCAGCGGCATGATCAAGGTGGACCTGGGGGCCCAGAAGACCGACGCCTACCAGAAGCACCGCACCCTGATGCTGTCCAGCGAAGCCCGCAACTTCTCGGTCCCGCAGCTGGAAATCAATGCGAACGACGTGCGTTGCTCGCACGGCAGCACCACCAGCCCGGTGGATCAGGAAGCCCTGTTCTTCCTGCGCTCGCGCGGCATCAGCCGGGAAACGGCCGAGAAGATGCTCGTCACGGCGTTCCTGGAAGATGTGCTGGGCCGCGTGCCGCTGAAAAGCGTCGTGAAGTACATCGAGGGGATCATCGCCCGCAAGGTCGGCGCGGTTTAACGCCAGAGCCGGCCGCCTTCGCCGCCCCGCCGCTTTAAGGCCGGGCGGCGTTGTTATGCCGGGAGGGTTCCGACCTCCACCGCGTCGGCCAGCACCGTTTGAGCCAGGGTTCACAGCGCCGGAAAGGCGCGTAGGCGAGGCTCCTTGAGCGCCCGCAGGCGCGCGGCCGTCAGGTCAGGCTCGCGCATGGCGCAGCCCAGGCCGCCCCCGGCCCAGGTCAGCAGCAGAGGCTGAAGGGCGTCCAGCGCGCGGGCAAACTGGGCTTCCGGCGTCTGCGCGGCCTCAAATTCGGCATGCAGGGCGTGAAAAGTGGCGCGTTGCGGCTCGGGCAGCAGGGCAAAGAGCTGTTCGGCGGCTTCGGTCTCAGCCCTCAGCTGCCGGGCGTGTGCTTCGGGGCTGGCGGCAAAGTGCAGGTCTCCGGCGTGAATCTCGACCAGGTCGTGGGTCAGCAGCAGTTCCACCACGCGCGGCAGCTTCGTGCCGGGCGCGGCGTACTCGGCCAGGGTCAGTGCCATCAGGGCCAGGTGCCAGGAATGTTCAGCGCTGTTCTCGGGTCGGCTGCCGTCGTGAAGAAAGGTGCTGCGCCTTACGGCCTTGAGGCGGTCACACATGAGCAGAAACTCCAACTGGGCGGGCAGGTGCGGCGGCATGAGGCAGCATATAAAGGTCTTCGGCCGGCATGAGCCTTTTGTGCTTTCACGCAGTCGGAGAGAGTGAGTGATAGCCCTGAGAATCAGTGGAGTTGAGACAGACGCTGTTCCCACCGTTCGCAAGAACGGTTCAAGTCGGGCGGAGTTGGAGACTGAGCCAACTCCTTATGAAGAGAGGAAAACTGATGCGCTGGCGGTGTATAGGCGGAACAGACGGCAGGCTGATGGGGACGTGCTGGTGCTCCATCAGCAGAACGGAAGACCGCTGTTCCGTGGCGTCAGGCCACAGAGACCGGGCGGCACTCTGAACGTCTTTGCCCTCTGACCAAGGCGTGAGGGCGCCGTTCGCTCTCCTGGCCTGAACCCAGCGCGTCAACTCCTTCCCCATAAGTGTATAGAGGTCGTCTTCCGAAGAGGCTCTGGGGCAAGTCCACCTGGAGAACGGCGCCTCAGCGCGAACTGCTCTTCACAGACACTGGCCACCTGTTCACAGCGGCCCACGTCGTCCTTTCAGGCGGTTTGAACGCCGTTGCGCCCACTGTGTTTGACGCGGTACATGGCTTCATCGGCGCGGCGCTGCAACTCTGCAAATGCCAGGCCGTCCTGCGGGGCCACGGCTGCGCCCACAGAAGCGCTGATGGCCACCGACTGCCCCTGCACCGTGAAAGGCTGGGACAGCGCCTGCAAGAGCTTGAGGCCAATAGCGCGGGCGTCCTGAGGGTCGCGCAGGGCCGGCAGCAACACGGTAAATTCGTCGCCGCCGGGCCGGGCCACCAGGTCTTCGCGGCGCACCTCGGCGCGCAGCCTCGCCCCCACCTGGCGCAGCAGGTCGTCTCCGGCGTCGTGGCCCAGGGTGTCATTGACCGCCTTAAAGCCGTCCAAGTCCAGAAACAGCAGGCCCACCGGCAGGGCCTGGCCGCGTTGCAGGGTCTGTTCAGCCACCGCTTGAAAGTGCGCTCGGTTGGCCAGGCCCGTCAGGGGATCATGGGCGGCCCGGTGGGCCAGCAGCGCGTGGTCCTCTTGCAGCGCCGTGTGGTCTTCAAGCAGCTTCTGGGTGCGCTGACGTTCCTGCTCGGCCTCGCGCCGCAGGGTGTCCAGCTGAAACTGCGCGGTCAGGAACCGGGTCTTGCGGTCCACGTCCTCGGCATGAATCTGGCGTTCCAGCGTGTGGTGAGCCCGCAGGGCGCTCAGGGCGCCCGGGGTAGTCGCCCAGGGTTTCATGGACCTCGCTCAGGGCGCCCAGCGCGTCCCGTTCCTGCCCGCTGATCTTGTGTTCCTGCGCCAGCTGCAAGGCGCGCTCCAGGTGAGGCAGCGCCAGCAGCGTCTGGCCCTGCTGCAAGTAGGTCAGGCCCAGACTCAGCAGCATCATGCACAGATGCACCTGTTCCCCGATGGCCTCGGCCAGCGGCAGGGCGCTCAGCAGGGTCTGCCGGGCGGCGTCCAGCTGGCCCAGTCGCAGCAGGCTGTCTCCTTCATACGCTTGCGTCACGACCAGATGCTGTTTCAGGTCTCTGGTCTGAAGGTTTGGCCGTATGTCTTTGGCCAGCGCCAGGGCCTGCTCATAGTCGCCCAGCGCGTGATAATCCACCATCAGATTGACGCGGGCGCTGCTTTGCAGGGCGCTGTCGCCCAGTTGCCCGGCCACCTCTACCACTTCTTGATGCGCCTGAAGCGCGCTGGCGTTTTCACCCAGCTCGGACCAGACGGCGGCGATGTTGTTCAGCACCCGGACACGGCCCTGCTCGTCCCCAGCAGCCAGGGCCAGCCGCGAACTATCCAGAAAGCGTTCTAGCGCCCCGGCGTAGTCGCCCAGGTGGCTGATGACGTTGCCGATTCCGTTCAGTGCCCGCGCCTCCAGCGCCTGGTCCCCTTGCTGCCGGGCGGCGTCCAGCGCCCGCCCAAAGGCCTTCTGGGCGTCCTCGTACTGGGCCTGAAAAAACAGTGTGGCCCCCAGCAGCACCTGAGCCTGCCCAAACCTCAACTGGTCTCTGTCGCGCTGGGCCTGCGCGGCTGCGGCGCGCGCCACAGCCTCGGCGCGGGCCGGGTCCACCACCAGCAGTTCGTCTGCCTGGGCCAACTGCGCGTCTAAGTCCAGCCGCTCTGTATCGGTCGGCTGGCCCCGCGCGCTTCTTGTGGTGGCCCCGCCGTTCATCCCCTGAGGATAAGCCGCGCGTCTGACACCCACCTTGCAGAACAGGAGGCTCAAGTCAGCTCTGGCATCCCCGTGAAAAGGAGGGCGACCAGAGGAAAGCGACCAGCGGCCGCCCTTCTGCCTGCCTGGTCGCCGGGCCCAGCGGCCCTGCCCTGGGGCTACCGCTCCAGCTCCAGCTCGCCTTCTTCCTCGCCCCACCATTTGATGCGCCGCGCCTCAACCTGAATCATGGTCAGCCCCGGCGTGTCCAGGCCGTCTTTGAACCACTGCTCCAGACTGCCTTGCCAGTGGGGTTCCATCGCTTCGCGGTCACTGGTCAGGGTCGCCTCGCCCTGCACGGCGATAAACAGCGTGCGTTTCTGGGCCTGAAAATTGAGCTGCACGTGTTTGTTTTTCTCGATGTCGCGCGCGGCGCGGGATTCGGCCCAGGTAAAGAAATAGCTGGTGCCGTCGTAGTCCACCTCGCCGTTGTTGCTCATGGGCCGCGACCCCAGGTGGCCGTAGCTGGTCACGGTGGTCAGGAGGCAGTAGTCCAGGCCGCGCATCAGCTGTGCCAGGGCTTTCATGGATGGTTTTGCCATGCCTCCGATGGTAGGTAGCCCCGCGCGCCGGATGATGCAGCGGCCTTGACCGTTTGGTTACGCCCAGGGATTGCCGGTCACGGGGTCGCGTTCAGGGGCGGGCACACGGGCGATGCGGCGCACAGCCTCTGCCGGGTTCGTGTCTTCGGGGCGGCACAGGGCCCAGTCACGGGCCCTGGCAGAGGCGCCCACTACGAGACAGTCGGGACTGCTTCCGGCGTTGCCGTGTTCCGTGCCTGCGGGCACGACCAGCACGTCGCCTGCGGGCCGCCCACGCCGCCCAGCGTGACCGTTGCCTGCCCGCGCATCACCGCCAGCACTTCAGGGGCGATGGAATGGTCGTGATGACACTCGTAGCTTCCGCCACGCCAGGCAGTGGTCCAGCCGTGGTCAGCCCGCCAGGTGTCAAGCTGCGCTGGAGTACCCATCAGGGCCGCGCCCGGTGTTCACGGCGCAGCGGTCAGCCACAGGGCACGGTAGGGGTCCAGCACCACTGGCGCGTGCCCGAAGGTAAAGGCGCTGCCCGCCAGGTGGTCCAGCGCCTGCGGCCCCAGCTGATCGCGCAGTGCCCAGGCCGGAAAGTTGATGGTGTGTTCGCTGAAGTTGTACACGCCCAGCAGCACGCCCTGCGGATGGTCGCGGCGCAGCAGCAGCACGCAGGGGTCGGGGCTGTCCACGGGGCGGCTCTCGACGCTGGCGTGGAGGTGGGCCAGCCCACGGCGCGCCGCAATCAGGTGGCGCAGGCCCGCATTCACGCGCCCGTGCGGGGTGCTGGGGTCGGCCATTACTTCCTGCGCGCGCACCCAGTCCATGCGGGGGCGGTGGACCCAGCGGTTATCCAGGGCGTGTTCGGGGGTGTCGCCGTAGTCGGGGTCATTCAGCAGCGCCAGTTCGTCGCCCATATACAGCAGCGGCACCCCGCCAAAGCCCAGCGTGACGGCGTGCAGCAGCAGGATGCGCCGCACGGCCAGGTCTGTCTGCCGGGGATCGCCCGCGTCCAGCGCCGCTTCCAGGCCAGCCAGGCTGGCGCACGACCCGCTGATGCGCCGGTCGCCGGTCTGCGGGTTGTGCTGAAACACCAGCCCGCGCGCAAAACTGCCCGGAAACTCGCCGCTGTAAAAGTCACTGAGAAAGTGGCGGTGACCTGGCCCGCTCAGGCCCACACGGGCCGCGTCCTCGTCGCTGACCGCCCAGCCGATGTCGTCGTGGCAGCGCACGTACATGCCCCAGGTGGTGTTGGTCGGTTTGGGCGGAAAGGCGCGCAGGGCCTCTTCAAACAGGCGCACGTTCCGGCTGGCGAGGCTGCTCCAGAGCTGTACCATCAGGCTGTTGTGGTACGCCATGTCGCTGACCCGCCCGTGGTGGTCCCGCGTGCCCAGGTAATGAATCAGCTCGGCAGGGGCCACAATCGCCTCGGCCTTGAAGGCCACCGCCGGGGCCACAATCCGCGCGCAGGCCCGCAACGCGCGGGTCAGGTGATGGACCTCGGGCTGGTTCTGGCAGTCGGTGCCGGGCCGTTTCCACAGGAACGCGATGGCGTCCAGCCGGAACACTTCCACGCCCCGGTTGGCCAGGTACAGGATAATCTCGACGAACTCGCGCAGCACCGCCGGATTACTCCAGTTCAGGTCCCACTGATAGGTGTTGAAGGTGGTCCAGACCCAGCCCTCCACCTCGTCATTCCAGGTGAAGTTGCCCGGCGCAAAATCAGGAAAGATTTCAGGCAGGGTGCGTTCGTACTGGTCTGGCCCACTGCGGTCAGGGAAGAGATGAAAGTAGTCGCGGTAGATGGGGTCTCCGGCACGCGCCTGCTGCGCCCAGTCGTGTTCCTGCGCCACATGGTTCAACACGAGGTCCAGTACCAGGCTGATGCCCCGCCCCCGCAGGTCGGCCGCCAGCGCCGAGAGGTCATCCATGCTGCCCAGGTCAGGGCGCACCGCGCGGTAATCGGCCACCGCGTAGCCGCCGTCGTTCTCGCCGTCCCTGGGCCGGAGCAGCGGCATCAGGTGCAGATATTTGATGCCCAGCCCCTCCAGATACGGCACATGGTCCTGCACGCCCCGGAGGGTGCCGGCAAAGCGGTCAGCGTAGGCCACGTAGCCCACCATGTCCGGCTGCTGTAACCAGTCCGGGCGCAGCAGCCGGGCCTCATCCAGCCGCTTGAGGTCCGCGGGGCGGGTGTGAAAGGCATGCAGCATAACTTCTAACAGCTCCGGCAGCAGGGCCCCTATCTGGTCGCCGTACACCGCCCGCAGGCTCTCTTGCAGTTCGGGGCCGTAGCGCTTCAGGCGCAGGGCGAAGGTGTCGGCCTCGCGGTCATCGTCAAAGGCGTGCCGCACAGCCCCAGCATCCAGCGGCAGGAGGGGGTCAACTTGAGCCATATCGCCCAGCATAGACTGAATTTGGAACTGTTTCCATATTTCAGGGGCGCCCCATGACAAGGGGCCGCCAGCCCCGGTCATTGGGGCTGGCGGCCCGGCGGGGCGTGGCGGTCAGCGGGCCACGAAATCCAGCAGAATCTTGTTGAAGTCCTCGGCGTGGGTGGCGTTCAGGCCGTGTGGCGCGCCCTTCATGACATGCAGTTCGGCCCCAGGCTGATACTGCGGCACGCGCTGCCCGCTCGCTTCCAGCGGCACGATCTGGTCTTTGTCCCCGTGCACGACCAGCGTGGGCACCGTTAGTTTGGCCAGGTCGGCCCGGAAGTCAGTCATGCCAAAGGCGCGCACGCACTCCTGGGTGGCCACTGGCGAGGCCTGGAGGTACAGGCTGGCCGCAAAATCCAGAAACTCGTCGCCCAGCTTGCCCTTGTGTTCGCGCCAGTTCAGGAATTTCTGAGTAAAGCCCGCCAGGAACTGCGGGCGGTTCTTGGCCACCTGCTCGACCATGGTTTCGACCTCGGTCTGGGTCAGGCCGCCGTCCGGGTTGTCGGCCGTTTTGAGCAGGTATGGCGCCACCGACGCCACAAGCATGGCGCTGCGCAGACGCTGGGTGCCGAACAGTCCCGCGTAACGGCTGACCTCGCCGCCGCCCATCGAGAAGCCCACCAGGGTCACGTCGTTCAGATTCAGGCCCTCAAGCAGGTCATTGAGGTCATGGGCAAAGGTCTCGTAGTCGTAGCCGGTGGCCGTTTTGCCGGACTGCCCGAAGCCCCGGCGGTCATAGGTGACGACCCGGTAACCGCCGTGGCGCAGGGCGTCAATCTGCGCTTCCCACATCCGGCCTGAGAGCGGCCAGCCGTGAATCAGCACCACGGGGCGGCCCTCGCCGTAGGTCTCGTAATACAGCTCGGTCTGCGGGGCCAGGGTGTGTTTGGTCTGAATGGTCGGCATGGAGAACCTCCGGGGAGAGAAGGGCGAGAGAAATGGTTAAAGCGTGCGTTTCATACCGTAGAGGCCTACAGCCGCGCTTCTCTGAGGCGCCCCTTTAAGCCTCCTGAGGAACTGTTGGCCGCTCCTGAAAACCGGCGGCAGGCCACAAAAACCACCACCGCAAGGCAGCCGCAGTGGTGGACAGAGGGGGTCTGCGCTCAGGCGAGGGCGCTGCGCTCGACGTTCAGGTACACCGCTACGTCATCCACACTCTCGACCTGCGACAGCTCGACATAGTGGTGCTGGCCATCGGCGCTGTCGTTTTTGGTCAGCTTCACGCGGCCGTCTTCCAGATGGTCCACCGTGCCCACGTGCTCACCGTTCACGTCTTTCACCTGAAGGTGGTCGCCGCCCTGTTCCAGACGGGTTTTGACGCTCTGGGCAATGCGGTCGCTGATTTCACCGGCTTGATTCTGGGTCATGCCGCCAGTGTGTGCCGCCAAGATGGCCGCCTGATGGCAGGAAGATTCAGGGCACTTCAACTCGGCCTTGAGTGAATGCTTACTGATTCTTGCTTCAATCGATAACGACGCGGTGAAGGGCGTACCCCGGATGAAGGCCAGTGGCAACCCTCTGCGCCGGATTCGCTGCCATCCGACTGTCAAGCGCTTTTTCAACGCTGCCACCGATAGCGCGCAGAAGTTCCCCACCACATTCCGCTTGAGATCTGCCCAGATCAATTCAATCGGGTTCAGTTCCGGCGCATACGGCGGCAGGTAGACCAACGACAGGCGTTCGTGCTCCTGCACGAACGCCTGAACGGCTTTTGACCGGTGGATCATGGCTCGATCCAGCACCACGACGACTTCGCCGGCCACGTGGCGCAAGACATGCGCAAGGAACTCCACGACCTGCGCTGAGCGCACCGCGCCGCGGTGCGTGTGGTGCAGAAATTGTCCACCTGTCGTCATGGCACCGATCACGGACAGGTGCTCCCAGCGCAGTTTGGTCGGGATGATGGGAGTCTGGCCGCAGCGCCCCCACGTGCGGACCTTCGTTGTTTTCAGGCTGAAGCCACTCTCGTCCAGGAACACGAGTGTGGCACCTTCACGGACTTTTTTTTCCCAGCGCGTCCCGGTGGACGCGCACCCAGCTGGCAATGTCGTCTTCATTGCGCTCTACGGCCCGCACCGCGGGCCGCTGATACGAGAACCCCCAGCGTTTCAGTTTTCGCGACAGATGCGCGCCATCAAGCCAGATGCCGTACGTCACACCGATCACATGCCGGATTTTTGACGTGGTCCACCCGCTGGTCTCGAAGCCGTGTAATCGGGCATCACCATCCAGGATCAGACCGATCTCGTCCTGCTGTGCGCCCGTGAGCTTCTCGGGGCGGCCGGTGGCGCGGAACGCGCGCAGCGCGTCCTCGCCGTTCCGTCTGAGCCGGGCTCGCCAGGCCCGGATCGTGACTTCAGCGACGCCGAACTGGTGCGCCAGGCGCGGGTCGTGCGACGGGTGTCGTTCAGTACAGGTTGAGCGGCGAGACGTCGTTCTTCCAGTTGGTTGCGGGTGAGGCGGCTGGGTCGCCAGGGAGGCACGGTCACACACAGATGCTACCTATTTACGCAGTGATCAATAGGTGCCCGTCAGCTCGGCCCGCACCGCCATCAGTGCCCTGCCCAGCAGGTTCTGCCCCCAGGCCTGCCGCGCGCCCTCGGCCTGGGCTTCGTCAAAGCCTATGCCCCAGATGCGGTCATTGGCGGCCGCTTCGACTAGTTCGGCCGCTCCGGTGCCTAGAAGAAAGTCGCGTAGGTCCGGGTTTTGCCCGAACTTCAGCCGCAGCATGTCCAGGGCAATCTCGGCGCGTACCTGCGCCCACAGCCCGTCGTCATAGGGCGTGACCCGGCGGCCCAGCGCTTTGCATTCGGCTGGGGTAGAGGCGGCCAGAATCTGTGCCAGCGTGGCTTCATCGCCAAACAGGCTGGCCTTGCGCGCCATCAGGTACTGCTCGGCCCAGTGATAGGTCACGCCGTGCTCGACAAAACGGCTTGGGTGAAAATTGGAGAACGGGTGCGCCGTCCGGTAAAAGTAGTGGGTGGGCACGGTCATGCGTGACAGTGTTGTCCTTCGCCTGCGTGCGTGTCCTGCGCCACCTGGCCTGGCCCGCCTCTTCTATCTGGCCGATTCAGCTTGTCCCCGCGCCCGGTATCATGCGGGGCGATGACGAAAGACGGCGGCAAACAGGACAAGAAAGCGGCGCAGTACGGCGTCACCCCCCAGAGCGTGGACTTTAACGACTGGTACAACGAGGTCGTGAAAAAGGCCGACCTGGCCGACAACAGCCCGGTGGCCGGCGCCATGGTCGTGCGGCCCTACGGCAGCGCGCTGTGGGAAAACATCGTGCGCTGGCTAGATGACCGTTTCAAGGCGACGGGCCACGAGTCACTGGTGTTTCCGACCCTGATTCCCATGGGCTTCATCATGAAAGAAGCCGACCACGTTGAAGGCTTTGCCCCCGAGCTGTTCACGGTGAACAAAATCGGCACCGAGGAACTGGCCGAGCCCTACGTCATGCGTCCCACCAGCGAAACCATCATCGGGCACATGTGGAGCGGCTGGCTCAACTCCTACCGCGACCTGCCCTTCTTGCACTACCAGTGGGGGAGCGTGTTCCGCGCCGAGCTGCGCACCAAGGCGTTTCTGCGCACCTCTGAGTTTTTCTGGCACGAGGGCCACACCGCCCACGCCGACGAGCCCGAGGCCCGCGCCGAAGTGCGCCAGATGCTCGACATCTACCACGAGTTCTGCCGTGACATTCTGGCGCTGCCCGTGGTGCGCGGCGAGAAAACCGCCAGCGAGCGCTTTGCCGGCGCCGTGGCGACCTACTCCATTGAAGGCATGATGCGGGACGGCAAGGCGCTGCAGTCTGGCACCAGCCACTACCTGGGCCAGAACTTTTCCAGGGCCTTCGACGTGAAGTTCCAGACGCGCGAGCAGAAAGAAGAATTTGCCCACACGACCTCCTGGGCGATTTCCAGCCGGATTATTGGCGCGATCATCATGACGCACGGGGACGACTTTGGCCTCATCATGCCGCCCCGCATCGCGCCCATTCAGGTCGTGGTGATTCCTGTGGGCCGCAAAGACAACTTTGACCAGATGGTCGAGGAAGGCGAAAAGCTGGCCGCCGAACTGCGCGCCCAGGGGCTGCGCGTCAAGGTGGACAAGCGCGACGGCGTGACCAACGGCTTCAAGTACAACGACTGGGAACTCAAGGGCGTGCCCGTGCGGATTGAACTGGGCCCCCGTGACCTGGAGAGCGGCGTTGTGGTCGTGAAAAACCGCAACGGCGAGGAAAAAGAAACCCTGGCCCGCGCTGAGGCGGTCAGCGGCATGACGGCCCGCCTGGACGAGATTCACGACTGGCTGTATGGCCGCGCCACCGAGTACCTGCTGAACCATACCCTGACCGTGGACACCTACGAAGCCTTCCAAGAGGCCATTGAGGGCGGCAACTGGGCGCGCGCCTACCACTGCGGCGACGCGGCGTGCGAAAAGAGCATCAAGGACGACACCAAGGCCACCACCCGCAATGTGCCCCTGGACGACGCCGAGTTCTTCCACGAAGCCGGAGAGGGCGTCTGCGTCAAGTGCGGCCGGCCCAGCGCCTACGGCAAGCGCGTGATTTTCGGTCGTCAGTACTAAGGGCGGTTGGGCAGTGGGAAAACCTCTGGTAGACAGATTGCTCTGACTGGGGAGCCGACGAAACGGAGAATGGGCAGAGGATCCGAGCAAACGGACAATGGGCAGACGCCAGTGCCCTTGAGCGAAGATGAGCCGCCGCCTGAGTATCAGGCGGCGGTTTGGTCTTGGCCCCGCTTACACTGGCCTATGCTGCCTGCCGCTACCGACGCCGCCCTGCGGGCCCATGTGCGCGCCCTGCTGACCCAGGGGCAAGCCCACCTGACGGCAGAGGCCGTGCTGGCTGACTTTCCGCTGGACAGCATCAACCGGCGGTGGGCCGGCGTGCCGTATTCCGCCTTCGAGGTGCTGTGGCACCTGCGCTTTACGGAGCGCGACATTCTGGACTTCATACGGCCAGCACCTTACGAGGCGGTGCCCTGGCCACAAGCCTATTGGCCGCAGAAAAAAGAGGGAAGCGCGCAGGACTGGCAGGAGCAGGTAGAAGCCTTCCAGCAGGACCAGGCCGCGCTTCTGGAGTTGTTGGATGACCCGCACACCGACCTGCTGGCCCTCGTGCCAAACGGCAAAGATGACCAGACCTGGCTGCGGGCCTTCCTGCTGGTGGCGGACCACAATGCCTATCACCTGGGGCAGCTGGTGCTGCTCGAACGCCTGTCAACGGATGAAGCCTGAGGGCGGCTAGCTGTCCCTCATATGAATTGCGGTTGACTCGTTACGGTCAACCCGAGCGGAGCGAGAAGCAAAGGAGACGGGCTGCGGGAGATGGATGAGGATGTGGTGCTTTCCCGAAACCTCAGGAATCGGACGCCATCCGTCTCAGGCATGCCAGTTTCACGCTGTCCCAGCGGCGGCCTTGCCACAGCCTCGCTTCCGGAATCCGGGCGCATTCGCGGTAGCCTACCCGCTCGGCGGCGCGGATCATGCGCCCATTACCACTCCAGGTGGTTAGCGTGATGACGTGGGCATCTGTCTCGGCAAAGGTGGCGGCCGTCCACTGCCGCAGGGCCTTCGTGCCCAGGCCGCCGCCCCAGTGCTGTGGATCGTAAATCAGGATGCCCAGTTCCCACCAGCCGCCGCCCGTGGGGGCTTCTTCGTTTCTCGTCACCTGGCCGATGCACTGGCCGTCCAGGGCAATGATGCGCCGGTCTGACGAAGGCTCCTGTGCCTGCACGCGGGCCATGAAGTCTTCCAGGGTGGTGGTTGACGGTGGGCGCGCCGCATGAAAATAGGGGGCGTCCCACTGCTGCCAGGCGGGTGACGGTTCCCCGTGCAGCCAGCGCCACAGGACAGGAAGGTCACCGGGCTGACGGTCACGCAAGGTCAGAACAGGCACGCCCGGCAGTGTAGAGACCAAAAAAGACGCCGCGTGCTGCATGTGCGGCGTCTCCGTGTTGGCCTCCGGCGTTACACGCCCAGCGCCAGGATGATTTTGTGAAACACCCAGCCCAGCGCGATGCACACGGGGATGGTAAAAATCCACGCCTGCACGATGCGCCCGGCCACCTGCCACTTGACCTTTTTAAAGCCCTTGGTGGTGCCCACGCCCATGATGCTGGTCGAGATGGTGTGCGTGGTGCTGACTGGAATCCCCAGGCGGCTGGCGGTTTCGATAATCAGGGCCGCGCTGGTTTCGGCCACGAACCCGTCCACCGGCTTGAGGTCCACGACCTTGAAGCCCATCGTCTTGATGATGCGCCAGCCACCAATAGCGGTGCCGGCACCCATCGCGGCCGCTGCCGACAGGATGACCCACAGCGGCACTGTTTCGATTTCGGTGCCCAGGTAGGCCGCCAGCGCGAAGGTGATGATGCCCATCGTTTTCTGCGCGTCGTTGCCACCGTGTGAAAAAGCCATGAAAGCGGCGCTGAAAATTTGCAGGGTGCGGAAGGTGCGGGTCACCACGCGCGGCTTCATCCAGCGCAGCACCAGCCACGACAGCAGGAACATCAGCAGAATCGGTATAAGGAAGCCCAGTGCCGGGCTGGTCACCAGGCCCGTCAGCGTTTTCTGCACGCCCTTGGGAATGATGATGCCCCAGCCACCCGCCGCCACCCCGGCGCCCACGAGGCTAAAGACCAGGGCGTGACTGGACGAACTGGGCAGGCCCTTCCACCAGGTAAAGAGGTTCCAGAAAATCGCGCTCAGCAGCGTGGCGCCCACCAGTTCCAGCGTGGCGAACTCCTGCGGCACGATGTCCTTGGAGATGGTCTTGGCGACCGCCGTGCCCGTCAGCGCGCCCACCACGTTCAAGACGGCGGCCATGGCGATGGCCTGGGCCGGGGTGAGGACCTTAGTGGCCACGCTGGTCGCAATGGCGTTGGCGGTGTCATGAAAGCCGTTGATAAAGTCAAAAATCAGGGCCAGTGTCACGATAACAATCAGGCCAATCAGAGCCGTTTCCATAGTTGGGCCGTCAGTCCTTACGCGTTCTTGAGCAGGATGCTCTCGATGGTTTTGGCCACGCGCTGCGCCTGGTCGCTGGCGTCTTCAATCAGATTGACAATCTCGCCGCCGCGCATGGCGCGAATCATGTCCGGGACATCCTTCACGCTGTCGTAGAGGTGGCGCTGCACCTGGTCACTGATGGTGTCGCCCTGGTCTTCCAGCGCCCGGATTTCGCTGGTGATGCGCGTCAGTTCGCCCACCCGGCTGCCCTGCTCCAGCAGCGGCATGCCCTGGGCCAGCAGGTCACACTGCGCGGCCACCACGCGCGCCAGCTCGGCCATCTGGGGCAGCGGCTGCTGCACGCCGTACAGGCTGAGCTTGCGGGCGGCGTCTTCCATGTCGTCCACTAGGTCGTCCAGCTCGTTGTTCAGGCTGATGATGTCCTCGCGGTCAAACGGCACGATAAAGGACTCGGCCAGCAGGTTGGTGATCTCGCTGGTCAGGCGGTCCCCCTCGTGTTCCAGGTCGCGCACGCGCTGGACCTTGGCCTCGACATCCGTGTAGTTCTCCAGCAGGTCCACCAGGGCCTGGGCTGTGGCGTGGGCATTGCGCGCCGACGCCGTGAACTTCTCGCTGAACTTGGGGTTGCTGGGCATGAATTTAGACAGAACCATGACAATCCTCCCGAATCTTGTGCCCGAATGTCATAGAAATGTCAGCTCGGGCGGGCAAAGCGGAGCGGGAGGCGTCTGGGTGGGCCTCCCGCTTAGGGGTCTAGTGTAAGTGATGGGGAAGCGCGGGCGTCAGGGCACCGTGATCGGCGCCGTGAAGGTCGCGCGCCGCTGCTCGCCGTCGCTGCCAATGGTGTTGGCGCCCCCCGGTGTGCTGCCGGCGTCGGGGATGATGTCGCCGGCGCCGTAGCCGTCACCGCCAAAGATGCCGCCCATGACCTTCACGCCGCCTGCGGGCGGCGCACTCAGGCCCAGGGCCGTCCAGGGAATGGCCAACTCCACGGTTTGCTCGGGCAAGGTGCCGCTGGCGGCCTGGAAGTAGTCAGCGGCGTTCACTTCCGGCGTGGCCGAGGCGCTCTGCACGCGCCGCAGTTGTGCGGTCTGGTTCTCGTATCGGGCCACAAAGGCGTCCACGCCATTCACGCCGCCGCTGAAGGTGGCGGCACGCTTCCAGGCGTCAAAATTGTCGGCCTGGGCCGCGCCGCCTGCGCCTGTGTCCAGATACAGAATGGCGCTGTTACCTGCCACGCGGTAGGTGTAGGCGAGGTAAAGGTACTGGCTGTCGCTGTCGGCGCGCAGACTCAGCCAGTTGTTGTTGGCCCCGAAGACCCCCTCCGCCGGGCTCTGCACGGTCACTTTGGGCGCCGTCCAATCGGCCAAGTTGCCGTCAATGCTGTACTTGGTGCGGGTGTCGCGGCTCAGGGTCAGGTCGGCGCCGGTTTGCGGGGCCGTGGCCGCGCGGGTGGCGTCCAGATAGCCGCCGGCGCTGGCCTTCAGGGTCTGGGCGCCGGCTGGGGCGAACAGCGTGTAGGTGCCGTCGGCAAACGTCAGGGCGTAGTTGAGGTTCGGGTCAGCCGTGGTGGCCTCGACCAGGGCGCCGCTCAGGGGTTGCCCTGCGCCGGTCACCTGGCCCTCAATGGTCGCCGTCGGGACAGGCTTGTCAATGAAGTCGTAGGTGCCGGTGTAGGCGCCGCTGACGCCCACCACATACGCGCGGTCGCCCTGGCCGGGGCCTTCGTAGCCGCTGTTTTTGGCTCCAGGGCCGTCGTTGCCAAACTTGAACTTGATCTCGCGGAAGAGGGGCAGCGTGACCTCGGTCTTCCAGAGACCGCGCGAGGTCTGGGTCATGGGCAATTCGACCTGCTGGCCTGTGTCGAAGCGGCGCAGCTCAATAGGGCCGTTGCCCTGGCTGCGGGCGTCCACGGTGAAGGTGACCTTGACGGTGTTGCCGCTGCTGGGCGTGCCTGTCACGCTGCTGCCCTTACTTTCGGCGCCACTGGCGTCCACCGTCACCACGCGGAAGGTGGCGGCCACGTCGTTGCTCAGGCCCCTCAGCAGATAAGTCCCCTGGTCACGGCCCAGCGGCGCAAAATTCACCAGGCGCTCGGCGCCGCCCTGCCGGACATAGAGGCGGTAGCCGCTGACCTTCGCGTCGCTGCTGGGGGTCCATGACAGCTGGGCAGCGCTGTCGCCCGCCTGGACGCTCAGGGCCGCCACCTCGGGCAAGCTGGGGTTGACGGTGCCCGCCGCTCCCGCGCCGGCGGGGGCCGTGACGGCCAGCACACTGCGCGGCGGCACGGTGCCCACCAGTTTGCCGCTGCTGACGGTCAGGGTGTTCGCCTTGCCGGTGACCTCGGTCAGCGCCGTGCCCGAGAAAGTGCCCAGCAGCGGAATCCCGCCGCCGCTGAGGGTGGACAGGTCCAGGGCCGTGTCGCCGCCGTTGACCACAAACACCACCGGCTGCCCGGCGGCGCCGTTCACGCCCGTGACCACCCGGCGGTAGGCCAGCATGGGAGCCCCGCCATTAGGACGCCAGAGTTCCTGCTGGGCCCCGCGCGTCAGGGCGCGGTACTGGGCGCGTGCGGCAGCCAGGGTGCCCAGGCGCTCATCCAGGGTGCTGCCCGCCAGTCGGCTGAAGTCCATGTCCTCGCGGTTGCCCTGGCCCAGGGGGTAATCGTAGGGGTCGCCCTTGCCGGTCTGGGCGTACTCGGTGCCCTGCCAGACGCTGGGCGTCCCGCGCGAGAAATAAATGGTGGACAGCGCCATGTCCAGCCGCTCAGCCGCCTGCGCCGCACTGCCGCCCCGTTCGGCGACCTCGCTGACAAAGCGGCGCACGTCGTGGTTGTCCACGAAGGTGGTCAGGCGGGTGGGGTCGCGGTAGGCGCCGTCCTGCGCGAACACGTCGGCCACGCGGTCCAGATTGCCGCCGGCACTCGTCAGGTGGTCTTTCATGGCGAAGTACAGCGCGAAGTCAAACACGCTGGGCGACCCCAGCTTGTCCATAAAGCCCGCCAGGTACGCCGGGTTGCCGTCAAACACCTCGCCCACCGACCAGAGTCTGGCCGGGTCACCCGCACCGCCCGCTGCGAAAAACTGCTGCCAGTAGCTATCGGGCACATGCTTCATGGTGTCAATGCGTAAGCCGTCAATCTGGGTGGTGTCCCGCCAGTAGCGCACAAAGTCATTCAGGTACGCGGTCACGGCGGGCAATTCCTGCTTGAAGTCTGGCAGGCCGGCCAGAGGACAGTCGGTGGTTTTGTTGCTTGACTGCTGGCAGTCGCCGTCGTCGGTGTTCGGGTTGCCGTCTGGGTTGTCGGTATGGAACCACTCGGGGTTGGTCTTGGTCAGGGCTGCGCCGTAGCCAGCGTGGTTGACCACGATGTCCTGAATGACTTTCAGGCCATTTTTGTGCGCCGCGTCAATCAGGGCCTGGTACTCGGCCAGGGTGCCGTAGTGGGGGTCAATCTTTTTAAAGTCCTCGGCCCAGTAGCCGTGGTAGCCGGCAAACGCCTTGCCCTGGTTGGGGCCGCTGCCCACGGGAATGGCCGGCACCTGCACCACCACCGGGGTCACCCAGATGGCCGTAAAGCCCATGCGCTTAAAGTACCCCTCTTCAATCTTGGCCTTCAGGCCGGCAAAGTCGCCGCCGTGCCAGCCCAGAGGGTTGGTTTTATCGGCCCGGTCACCTGCGTCCCGGTTGGCGCCGTTGTCGTTGGCCGCGCTGCCGCTGGCAAAGCGGTCGGTCATGGCGAAGTAGATCACCTCGTCTTGCCAGCTGCGGGGCGCCGCTTCCGGCGAGCGAAAGGGGTGGCAGGCCGACAGCGACAGGGTCAGGGCAATCAGGGCACCGGCATGCCCGAAGGTCTGGAAGCGTTTCATGTAGAGCTTTATTGAATGGGGAAGCGCTTCCGAATGTCAATGGGAGCCGGCAGGTCGGGGGGAAGGCTGACGGTTATCCAACTGGGCACGGCTTACCCTGGGGCCTATGAAAGCCACCTGGAACGGCGCCGTCATTGCCCAGTCGAACGATACGGTGGTCGTGGAAGGCAACCATTACTTCCCGGCTGACAGTGTGAAGGCCGAATATCTGCGGCCCAGCACCACCCACACCACCTGCCCCTGGAAGGGCGAGGCGAGTTATCACACCCTGTCTGTAGACGGTCAGGACAACAGGGACGCGGCGTGGTTCTACCCTGAACCCAAAGACGCCGCCCGCCAGATTCAGGGCCGCGTGGCTTTCTGGAAGGGCGTGCAGGTGTCTGAGGATTGAAGAACGAGGTGGCGCTGGTCGAAAGGAGGGCCACTGCCGGCGCAGTCCGTTCGGTGCCTTCCTGAGTGCAGAGTCGGGTGTCATGCTCGGCGTCCTCTGACCGCTCTGAGGCAGGCAAGGCAGGAAAATGGCCGCTAGCCGCTGTAGGGGCGAAAGGCTGGGCGGAGAGGTTGCCTCTCCGCCCGTCTACTGACCCGACTTCAGTTTTCTAGCGTGACCGGAAAGTCCTCGGCGACAATGCGCACGCCCGCGCCGCTGAAGACCGCGCGGATGATGTACTCGCCTGCTGGCAGCGCGCGGCCCTGGGCGTCGCGCCCGTCCCAGCGGATGGCCTGCACGTCCATCGTTTCGCCTGGTCCCACCTCGGTCAGCACGATTTGCAGGGTGCAGATGGTGTCGGTGGGATTGGGGCGCACCACCTGGCCAGCGGCGTTCAGCACCTCAAAGCGCACGTCGCAGGCGCCGTGTTCCAGGCGGATGGGTTCCTCGCCCTGGTTACTCAGGGTAAAGGTCCAGGTGTCGGCCTGTCCGACTTTCAGGCTGCCTGCACCGCTCAGGGCCGCGCTGTGCGGGATCTCCAGCACCTCGCCCGTGGTGGGCAGGGTGTTGGCGCCGGTGCTGGGGGCTGCCGGGGTGGTGGGGGCCGGCGTGGCAGGCGTGGCCGGCGCCGTGCGGCCTGGCGGCAACGCCGGAATGGTGAAGATGGTGGTCTGGGCGTGGGCCAGGGACGTCCCCAGCAGGGCAGCGGTCAGAAGAAGACGCGGGGTCATGCCCTTCACTCTGAGGCGGGCTGCCTGACGCTGCGTGAGGCCCGCTGAAGAAAGCGTGAGGGTTTGCCCACAGAGCAGGTCACGGACAGCGGAGCCCAGCGCGGTGAACGGCAGAACCTCAGCCGCTCTGGGGCGAACAGGACGAGTGACCGCAAGAGTCCGCGGCGGAGGCGGCATTGAGGGGGTGTGATCTGCCCCCAGAGGTGAGGTTCTGTGCTGAGTGGATTACCGCAGCATGTTCAGCAGTGCTCCGTAGAGGTCGGTAAAGCGCTCCTCATTCAGGGCCTGTGGGGCGTTCCAGGTGGCGGTGACACACAGGGTCCGGCCCGCCTGGGTGGTGACCTGCGTGGTCAGGTTCAGGACGCCGGGCTCGCTGCCACCCTTGTAGCTGACCGCCCGAAAGTCGGCGGCGCTGGCCACCCCCGGATTCAGCTGCGTTTCGGGGAGGGCCGAGACACCGGCCATCAGGGTGCACAGCCGCCGGGCACTGACGAACCATTCCACGTCCAGGGCCAGGGGGCGGTTGCCCCAGCCCTCCAGGCCAGCCAGCGACGCCGTGGCCGCTTGGGCCAGCACCGCGCGCCGGGCCGTCGGGTTGAGGGTGGCGGCGCGGTAGGCGCGCAGCAAGTCTGCATTGGCCGGGTTTTTCAGGGCAAAGGCCTCGCGGGTGCTGGGCAGGGCGGCCTGGCCCAGCCGCGCTTCCACGCCCGCCCGGCCCACGGCGCGCAGCAGCAGGTCGGTGGCGGTGTTGTCGCTGACCGCCATCATGCGCGCGGCCAGGTCGCGCAGCGTGAAGCGGCTGCCAGCAGGGGCGCCCTCCAGCGCCGCACTCGACGGCACCCGGTCGGCATCCTGCAGCGTGATCTCGTCGGTCCAGGCCCGCGTGCCCGCCTGCACCTGGGCCTGCAGCTCACCCAGCACCGCCAGCTTGAACGCCGAGGCCACCGCCAGCGGGCGCCCTGCATTGAGTTCAGCCAGCACGGGTTTGGCCAGCCCAGAGCCGCCCACCTCCTGCACCAGCAGGCTGACCTGGCCGGGCAGGGCGGCGAAGGCGGCGCGGGCCTCCTCCAGCGAGGCGAAGCTGACGGCCTCGCGCGGCGGGGCCAGCAGCAGCCCGGCAATGCGGCCCTGAGGGTCGAGCGTCAGGCTCGTGACCCGCACCGTGCCGTCCGAGAAGGTCAGGAGGGCCCCCTGGCCTTCGATGGTGACCGTTTGCAGCGTGCCGGACTCTGCCCGGATGCTGTCCAGCAGCGCGCTCAGCTCTGCGGCGGGCACAGCCGCCAGAAACTCCGGGGTCAGGAGGTCGGTTCTCAGCGGCACCTCAAAGAGGGCGCGCAGCGCCGCCTCGCGCCCGGCGGCCTCGGCAGTGCTGGGCGGCACCGGGGCAAACAGCAGCGTGACAAATCGGCCCTGGTCATCCAGTGACACCGAGGGAAGAAGGAGCGCGCCGCGTTCAAACACCGCCCGCAGCGTCCCGCCCTGTTCCTCAACCCTCACAAACGCGCCGTACTGGGTGCGCAGGGCGTCCAGGTTCAGAGTCAGCGCCTGAAACGGCACCTGCGCCAGAAAGGACGGCGCAAAGTCGGCCTCCTGGGCCTGGCCGCTGAGCAGGCGCGTGACCGCCTGAGCGACAGCAGCGGGGGTCTGGGCCTGGGCAGTGGCCGTAAGGGTCAGGGCAGCGGCGAGGACGGAAAGAGGTCGCATGCTCTGATTTACGCGCGAATGGTGCCAGAGGTTCCAAAGAGGTCAGGCGTGGCCCGACTGCGGGCCAGGGCGTTCCTGGGCTGGTCACCCGGCAGAGGCTTTGCTGGCTGCCCTGCGGGCCTTCCGGGGGCTGCCGCCCGGCCCTTGAATGCTCTCTATACTGCTCGGCATGATTGACGCGGCCCAACTCGACCACCTCGCGCAGCTGGCCCGGCTGCACCTGACCCCAGAAGAACGCGCGGCGATGCACAGTGACCTGAACCGCATGCTGGGCTACTTCGAGCAACTGGGTGAACTGGACACGAGTGGGGTTGAAGAAATGCAGCGCCCCGTCAACCTGGTGAATGTGCTGCGGGACGACGTGCCCGGCGAGGTTTTGCCGCAATCGGTCGTGACGGCTCTGGCGCCCGACAGCCTGCCCGACGGACATATCCGCGTGCCCCGTACAGTCGAGGCCGGCTGATGCTCGACCTCAAATTTATTCGGGAGAATGCCGGCGCCGTCAAGCATGCTGTTCAGGTCAAGGGCGTGGCCCTGGACATTGACGAGGTGCTGCGGCTGGACCGCGAACTCGTGGAACTCAAGCAGCGCATAGAGGCCATGCAGGCCGAGCGCAACGCCAACGCCAAGCTGGTGCCCAAAGCCACCTCCGATGAGCGCCCCGCCCTGATTCAGAAGGGCAAGGAACTGGCCGAGGAACTCAGGGGCCTGGAACCCGCCCTGCGCGCCCATGAGGACAACCTCAAACAGCTGCTGCTGCGCGTGCCCAACATTCCGCACCCCAGCGTACCGGTGGGCAAGGATGACAGCGAGAACGTGGAACTGCGCCGTGAGGGCACCTTGCCCACCTTCGACTTTGCGCCGCTGGACCACGTGGACCTGCTGACCCGCCAGGGCTGGAGCGACCCTGAGCGCGTGGCCCGCGTGTCGGGCAGCCGCAGCTACCTGCTGAAAGGTGACGCGGTCATGCTGGAAATGGCCGTGCTGATGTTCGCCATGGACTTCCTGGCGGGGCGCGGCTTTACGCCGCTGTCGACTACTGCACTGGCCCGCCCAGACGCTTTTGTGGGCAGCGGGCACTTTCCAGGCGGTGAGGATCAGGTCTACAAGATTGAGGGCGACGAGCTGATGCTGGCCGGCACCGCCGAAGTGCCCGTCAACAGCCTGTATGCCGGCGAGCAGCTGACCCTTGACCAGCTGCCTATGACTTACGCGGCCATCAGCGCGGCGTTTCGCAGCGAGGCCGGGTCGGCGGGGCGTGACGTGCGCGGCCTGATTCGCGTACACGAGTTCCGTAAAGTCGAGCAATACGTGCTGTGTGAGGCCAGCGAGGAAGTGGGCCTGCGCTGGTTCCAGACCATTCTGGGCAACGCCGAGGCGCTGCTCACGGCGCTGGAGCTGCCCTACCGTGTGGTGCAGAACTGCACGGGCGACATGGGCGCGGGCAAGGTGCTGATGTACGACATCGAAACCTGGGTGCCCAGCGAGGGGCTGTACCGCGAAACGCACTCCTGCTCGTACCTGGGCGACTGGCAAGCGCGGCGCACGGGGCTGCGTTACCGCGACGAGGCCGGCAAGCTGGTGTACGCGCACACCCTCAACAACACCGGCATCGCCGCGCCACGCATTCTGGTGCCGCTGCTCGAAAACCACCAGCAGGCCGATGGGACCATTCGGGTGCCCGCCGCCCTGCGTCCTTATCTGGGCGGCAAGGCGACCCTGGGCCAGCCGGTGCGGTAAGTCAGGGCGGCCAGCGGGGCAGGTGCGGCCACAGCGGCGGCGCCTGCCCTTGACGCTAGGGGCGTGAAGCGTTTTGTTCTGGCCCCTGTGCTGGCCCTGACCGCCTGCGCCCCGCCGCTGACCCCTAATCCCCTGCCGCCATTGTCCAGCAGCGCACTCGGTCAGACCCTGAGCCTCTCGGGCCGCGCCGAGCGGTGGCCGGGCCAGGCTGCGACCCTGCGCTGGGTGGCGGGCGGCGCGGCGATAGGGGAGGTGGCGGCAAACGGTGCTTTTACCGTCAGTGCTGCTCAGCCGCCCGCCGGCTTGCCACGGGCCTCCCTGCTGACCGCCCTGGGTCTGTGGGAAGGCGCCGATTGCTCGCTGAACACGGTGACACTCAGCTGCCCGGGCACCGAGGCGTTTGTGCTGACCTCCCTGCCTGTGGGCGCACCGGCCCTCGGCGCCGCCAACAGTCCAGCGATTCTGCCGCCCCAATTGCGTGCCCGGCGGGGTGAGGCCGCTGTGAACCTGCTGTACGTGCCCCACGACGTTACCGTCAGTGGGCAGCGGGTGTGCCGCAGCCGCACCTCAGAGCCCACTGTCCTGCTGGAAGAAGCGCGCAGTGTGAACCTGGCGCTGAAGACCGGCTGGAATGCACTGGCCGTGCAGTCGCGCTCCACCGGACAGGTGCAGGCGTTCGGGCAGACGATTTACCGCAGTACGGTCACGGTGCAGGGCGATACCCTGGGCAGCGGTGTCACCTGGACCTTTCTGAGTGACAGTCTTCCCAAGCCCTGAGCCGATGGGCATTCTGTTTAATTCAAAAAACTTTTAAAAAAGTAACTGTGGACAGAATGTTATGCTGGTCACATGGATACCCCCAGTCAGGTCGTGCAGGAAACGCAGGCCCGCTTTGCTCTGCGCCAGTCGCAGCGCCGCGCCCGGCTGGAGGGGCTGACCTTTGGTGAGGTGGCCGACAGCCCCGAGCGTCTGGCCGCCCGCCTGACCCGGCTGCATGTGCCCTTGCCCGACGCCCAGGCGCTGGCGCGCGGCGAGGAAGCCCCCGCCGACGTGGCCCCGCGCCTGCCCCCAGAGGCACGCGGCAACCTGGAGCGGTTGCTGGGCGCCAACGACCTCGTGGGCGTGGCGTATCTGGAACAGGCGCGGGCGGCCGCCAATGCCGTGGCGCGCATCGTGCTGCGGGGTGCGCAGGGGCGCACGGTGGGCTACGGCACCGGCTGGCTGTGCAGCCCGCAGGTGATCGTGACCAACCACCACGTGCTGGGCGCGGCCGAGGACGCTCGCACCGCGCAGGCGGAGTTCTGGTACGAGTTGCGCTTGGACGGCACCCTGCGGGAGCGCGTGACCCTGCCACTGGCACCGGAGACCCTGTTCATCACGAATGAGGCGCTGGATTACACGCTGGTGGCTGTTGCCGGGGACACGGCGGGTTTCGGCTGGCTGCCGCTGCTGGACGCCCCCGACAAGCATGTGATTGGCGAAGCCCTGAGCATCATTCAGCACCCCAGCGGCGAACCCAAGCAGGTGGCGCTGCGGGAAAACCGGCTGGTGGACCGGCTGCCGGACTTCCTCCACTACGAGACCGACACGGCGCCCGGCAGCAGCGGCAGTCCCGTGTTCAACGACGCCTGGGAGGTCGTGGCGCTGCATCACAGCGGCGTGCCGCGCACCGACGCGCAGGGCCGGGTGCTGCGCCGGGATGGCCGCCCCGCCGCGCCCGGCGACCCCGATACTGTCATTGACTGGATTGCCAACGAGGGCGTGCGGGTCAGCCGGATTCTGCAGGACCTGCGCGGCCGCCCCGAGGCCCAGACGCCGCTGATCCGTGACCTGCTGAACGCCCCGCGTCCTGCGCCGCCCACAGAACGCGCCGTGCCAGCCGCCAGCACCCTGAATCTAGGCACCGTGACCCCCACTCCCGACGGCACGGTGACGCTGCCCGTCACGCTGAAGCTGCGGGTGGCCCCTGCAGCTGCCCCAGTCCCCGACGAGGCCCAGCCCTACCTGGACCCCGCCGACGCCGCCCAGGCCGCCGCCTATTACGGCGATCTGCCGGACAGCAGCCTCCCAGCCGAGCGCTTTTCGGCCCTGAGCGCCCTGCTGACCCGCACCCACACCCGGCCCAGGCGGTATAACCCGGCGCGCGAGCTGTACCCCTGGGTGGACCTGTGGCCGGACGGGCAGATTCGCAGCCTGTACTCGGGCCGTGTTCACAGTCCCGCCGAACTGATCGCCGCCGACCAGGCTGCCGAGGACCGCCGCACCCGCCTGGCCGCGCAGGAGGGGCTCCACCCCGACACCCTGGAAGCAGCTTTTCCCTACAACTGCGAGCATGTGGTGCCGCAAAGCTGGTTTGGGGCGCGCGAGCCCATGCGCGGTGACCTGCATCACCTGTTTGCCTGCGAGCCAGACTGCAACTCGTTCCGGGGCAACACGCCGTACTTTGACTTTCCCGACTTCGGCGAGGCGCTGCGCAGCGAGTGTGGCCGGCGTGAACCGGGCGAATTCGAGCCGGCGGCGGGCAAAGGTGCGGCGGCGCGGGCCACGCTGTATTTCCTGCTGCGGTATCCCGGCGTGGTGCGCCAGTATGCGCCCCGGCACCTGGCGATCCTGCTGGCCTGGCACGCGGCGCAGCCTCCGGGCGACTGGGAACGCCACCGGAACGCCGCGATTTTTGCCGCGCAGGGCAACCGCAACCCGCTGATTGACCACCCGGAGTGGGCCGCTGAGCTGGACTTTACAGCGGGCCTGGGGGGCTGAGCGGGCTGTCATCTGGAGCATCTATCTGCTGAGAGGACGTCAGGTTGCTCCCTTCAGATCCGAGAATTCTCTGCTTACGGCTGGTTTCAAGGATTGACTGCACCGCTTCACTCAAAGTCTCGATGAGGCGGGATGCAGGGAGGAGCGGTCAGCAGTTCATGTACCCCCCTCAGAGCGGGGTTTGGCAGCGCTGATGAATCACCTTCTCAACATCAAGGCGATGAAGGCCGCCGTCCGAGTGCAGAGCCTTGCTTCTGCGCGTGCGAACTTCTGAACCAGGGCACTCAGTTTTCCTAGTTGTGAAAAGCAACCTGAATCCTGACGGAGCGGGCCCCGGCGTACACTGCGCCCATGTCCACCTCTCCCTTTGACCGCGCGGTGCTGGCGGCGTTTGGCGACACGCCCGAGGCTACCCGCGAGCGTCTGAACCGCGAATTTGACCGCCTGGAAGCCCACCTGCAGGGCCGGCAGGCCGACTGGACGCAGGTGCAGCCGGGCCGCGACTGGACCCCGGCCCAGGAGACCGAACACGTCCTGCTGATTAACAGCGGGATTGCGCGCGGCATTGGCCTGCTGCTGTCTGACCGCGAGGTGCGCCCCGGTCCCCAGACCCCCGGCGAACTGACGCCGGACGGCCGCCGCGTGGCGCCTCCCCACACCCGTCCCAGTGAAGCCGGCGTGGCCTGGGCCGAGTGGCCAGACCGCTGGGCACAGGGCCGCGCTGCGCTGGACACGGTGACTGCTGACCTGCGCGCCACGCCGGGCCGCACCCTCTGGCATCCTTTTTTTGGCGAGCTGGACGCCCTGGACTGGGTGAGGATGGTGACCGCCCACCTGTACCAGCACCGCCGCGCCCTGGAACGGAGTGCCGGCGCGTGACGCAGCCCGCCCAGACCCGCACCGACAAGGGGGTGCGCGGCTTTGAACTGGACCTGCATGTGGCCTTTGCCCAGCCACTCCCCGAAGCCCAGGCCCGCGCGGCGCTGCTGATGCTGGAAGGCTTCACACTGGACCTCTACCGCCCGCATCCGGCGGCCCTGCGCCGGGAAGGGGAGGAGGCGAGCCTGGATACGGACGCAGGTGTGCCTTCAGCCCGCCTGACTGGTCCCCTGCGCGACCCGGAAGTCGTCCGCGCGGCCCTGGCTGCGCTGCTGGTTGGCCCGGCCCGCTATGTGGAGGTCGGCGTGCGCGGCTTTCTGCGCAGCGCTCAGGGGCAGACCGACTGGATGCCCTGGCGCCGTAACGCCGTGCTGCCGCGCGCCAGGGTGGCCGAGGTGACCTTTGAACCGGGCGTGCGCTTCGTGCTGGAGTAGGGAAGAGGGAGGGGCGACGGCCGTTCAGAGGGAATCAGCAAGCCTGTGGGGACATGCCAATGCTGGTCTGCAACGGGGCGGGGGCGCAGTTGACTTCGTCATCCATTCTTAGCGACTCCGCTGACACAGCCCGCTGTCTAGAGCGCTCACTAAGTGGGATCGCGCCCGCCTCCTTTCTACATCTGCCTGCCTGACGGCGCTGCTCTCTCCAGCCACTTGAATGGCCCCGCCGGTATCAGTGGGGCCATCGTCGTCTGTTGGCGTATCGGTTACCTTACTGTCCCCTTGAATACCGCTGGGGAGACCGACGCCACCCTATGCCTGCCCGGCGCTGCCTTACGCGCTCAGGGGAAGGACGGTTGCCCGGGCCTTCTCGCCCTGGGCGCGCGGGCGCAGGTTCAGGACCAGCAGGCGCGTGTCGGGGCGCAGCAGGTACGGCAGCGCCGAGTCATGCAGGGCCGACAGGGCGCGGGCGCTGTCGCTGGCCGGAATCCCTTGCAAGACCACCACGGCGCGTGTGGCGCCGGCGTTCGTCCAGATATCGGCCGTCCCCAGGCGGTCATCGCCAGTGGGGGCGCGGTACTCGAAAGCGTGGGCGCGGCGCAGCAGGTGCATAGGTCTTTGCTCCTTGGAGGGGGAAAGCGGCGAAGAAAACGGCAGACGACAGCAGTGTCCGGGACGGTGTGGACAGCGGGGCACGGCTTGAGGTTCGCTTTCAAGCTTACGGGGTGGCCTGGTGGCCTTTGTCCCCCCGCCGGGGTGTTCTTGCTGATGGGCGCAGCATGACCCAGCTCTGTTGGACGGGCGTGAAAAAGGGGTGTGTCTGGTCTGGGGGCCCTCATATGGGAGGCGCTCTCAGGCTGGGCGTACCTCCACTGGTAGGGCTTCTGTCTCACCAACGGTCTGCCACCGCCCTAGTCAATAGGTCATTCTCACCGCAAGGGCTAAACCAACGCCCGTACAAGAGAACAGCCTCCGCTAGCACAGTGCCATTGATTGCGCCGCTCAAACCGACAGTGTGCTTGCCTTCTCTGGCCTAGACTGCCCGTGTGACGGCCCCGGTGTCCGAACTGTTGCAGGAATATCAGGGGTATGTGCTGGCTTACCGCCTGCGCCGCGCCGTGGGGGGCCGGGTGGCGCCGCCGGGGGACCAATTAACCCTGGCCGGTTACGCGGCCGTGCGGCTGGAACGTCAGGAACTGGCCCGCCGCCTGGTGCGTGAGGGCCTGGACGCGGTGTGGATGCGGCGCCTGGACAGCCTGTCGGACCAGCTGATGTTTGGGTTCTGGCTGAATCCGGGCGAGGTGGCGGCCTTTTTGCGGGCGGCCATCCGTGAGGGCAGTCACCCGGCGCTGGGCGAACCGGCGGCGTTTGCGGCCCTGCTGACGCCGGGAGAACGCGCCCGATTGGGCGAAGCCGGGGTGGCGCAGGTGTGCGCCCACCACCTTGCCTGTTTTGCCCTGGCCGCACCCATGCTGGACCCCGACGGCCTGAACACGGCCTGGCAGCGCGTTGAGGCCACCCGCCCACCTCTGTTTCTGGACGAGCTGAGCGGATGAGTGGACCACTGCTGGCCCGGCTGGGGCAACTGGGCCGTGCCTTGCTGCCCCGCCCCTGCCCCGGCTGCGGCGCGCAACTGGGAACGCAGGCGGGTCTCTGTGCAGCGTGCCGCGCGGCCCTGCGCGCACGTGTGGAGCATTTCAGCCCCCTGCGCCCACGTCCCGAGGCGCATCTACTGACGCTGGGGCCGTATTCGGGGGCCCGCCGGCGTGCGGTGAGGGCACTGAAATACGCCCAGGTGCGCGAACTGGCCGGGGTACTAGGGTCCGCCCTGGCTGCTGGCGTGCCCGCCGAGTGGGCGGTGCAGGCGGTGGTGCCGGTGCCGCTGCATCCCAGCCGTCAACGCGAGCGCGGTTTTAACCAAGCCGAACTGCTGGCCCGCACTCTGGCCACGGGGCTGGGAGTGCCGTGCGTGAACGCCCTGCGCCGCACGCAGGCAGGCGCCCAGCAGGCCCGCCGCCGCGCCGCCGAACGGGAAGACCTCCGGGGGGCTTTTGAGCGGGGTTCTGCCATGTTGCCGCCAGGCGCGGTGCTCTTGGTGGACGACGTGTTTACCACCGGTCAAACAGGCCTGGCTTGCCAGGAAGCGCTGCTGGCCTCTGGCGTACAGGCGGTGTATATGGCCGTGGTGGCCAGATGAAGAGGCGGTGCGCGGTGATTTCCCGCGCAGCGCCTTCTGCCTACAGTTTTTCCCCGACTGGTACGGCTTCACTGAGCCAGTTCTCGCGGGGCGGCAGGGGACAGGTCCACTGCGGGCTGTAGGCGCAGTAGGGGTGGTAGGCCAGATTGAAATCCACCCGGATCAGGGGGCCGTCGCCGCCCAGTTGCTGATCCAGCGGGGCGTCCAGGTAACGCCCGGCGCCGTAGGTCTCAGTGCCACTGGTGGCGTCCCGGAATGGCAGGAAAACGCGCGCCGGCGCCTCCTCGCCCAGGGGGGCGAACACCAGCAGGGTGTGCTGGCCGCCAGGCAGCGGCACCGTGACCTCGCCGTAGCGGGCCATCACGCGCACCTCGCCGGTATTGGTCTCCAGCGGAAACTCGGCGCTGGCGTCCTGGGGGAGCTGGGTCAGCGGCAGGGTAAACGCCCACGCTTCATCGGGCGCAAAGTAGCTCAGGCCGCGAAAGGTCGCTGCGTCCACGGGGCCGTTGCCAGCGGCAAAATGCTCATCCTTGCGGCGGCGAAAGTCCAGCAGGGCGTCCGCGTAGGCGGTCACACTTACCAGTCCACCTTCACGCGCTGCCCGGCGTATTCCACCACGTCGCCCCGGCGCAGCTTCTTGCGGCGGCGCGTTTCGATGTCGCCGTTCAGGCGCACCTCGCCGCCCTGCACCCGGAACTTGGCCTCGCCGCCCGTTTCGACCAGCCCGCGCAGTTTCAGGAAATCCTGAAGGTCCATGGTGTCCTGTTCATTCGTCATGCCGGGCAGCGTAACAGGGTTGGGCCGCCCGGAACCGTGAGAGGCCGGTCCCTCAGCCCTGACCGGCCCATGCAGTGCGGGAATCGTGCGGTCAATCGAGGCTTGCCCTCAGGGCCTGTACTGCGCGGCAAACAATCTCACGTCGGCGTCGTCCACCTTGCCGTCGCCACTCAGGTCACCCACCGGGGTCGTCTTGCCGTGGTTGTTCATCAGCACGGCCAGGTCGGCCAGGTCAATCTTGCCGTCGCCATTCAGGTCGGCGCCGCTCAGGCGGGTACGGGCAGAGGCGGGCGTCCAGTCGGTCAGGCGCAGTTCGCGCGCCAGCTCCGCGCGCAGGGCGTCTTGCAGCGGCAGCGGCCCCCGCGGGTTGAACTCGATGCGCCGCTCACCGTTGACGGTGACCACCCGCGCCGCCACATCCGGGTTAAAGGGCGCCGCGCCGCCCAGGGCCAGCACCACGCCGCTCTTGGTGTCCAGCGTGACCGGCAGGTCGGGACTGCTCAGGGCCGTCAGGGCCGCCTGCACCGCCCTGGTCAGCTCGTCGCCCTGGGGCCGCAGTTTGACGGTGGCGGCCTGGGCGCCACTGGCTAGAGGGGCCAGCAGCAGCAGGGTCAGCAGCACCCGCTTCATGGCGTTCCCCGCGCGGCCACCAGGGCCTCACGCAGCTTAGCCGGGTCGGTGATGGTGCCGGCGTCCACACGCCCGTCGGTTACCGGGTAAAAGCCCTGGTTAAAGCCCACAAAGGGACTGTCCAGCCGCGCCGTGTACAGCAGCGCCACCACCTCCAGCCCCGGCCGCAGGGCCGGCACGTCGGCCAGGTCTTTGAGGACGAACAGGGCCGGGGCGCCCTCCTGCTTCGGCAGCTGCGCGGGGTCGCCCGCAATGGTTTCGGTGACTGTCAGCGGGTAAACCAGATAGGTCACGGCGCCGTCTTTGACTTCCACGCTGGTGCCCAGCTTGGCGCGCACAATCACCTCGGCCTTCTTGGCCTGCTGGGCCAGGGTCAGGGTGGGGGCGGTGGTGGCCACGGCCAGCGAAGTCAGCAGGGCCGCGCCGGTCAGGGCGGTGCGGAGGATGGCCCTCATTTCTGGTCTCCGGGCGCCGCCGGCGGGGGCGTCACTGGGGCTGGTGAGGTGCTTGGAACAGTCGGCGCTGGTGTGGCTGGGGCTGGCGCCGCCGGGGTCGTCCCTGACGTCCCGGTTGGGGTGGTCGTGGGCGCTACGGCCGGCGCCGCTTGCTGCTCGGCTGCTTTTTGCTCTGCGGCCTTCTGCTCCGCCGCTTTCTGGTCAGCGGCTTTTTGTTCCGCCGCCTTCTGCTCGGCCAGCTTCTTTTCCTCGTCGGGGAAGAGCTTCTGGGCCAGCAACTTGCCCTCGCCGTCGCGGCCCTCGTAGGCCAGGACAGGGCTGGCGAGGGTCACCATGGCAGTGGGTTTGACGGTCAGCAGCGCCACTCGCGCAGCGGTGCGCGGCAGCGCCTTGAAGCCGATGTCCACCAGCACGCGCCGCCCCTCCTGGCGCCAGAACACCACGTTGCTGCCCTCGGGTTGCACGCGCGTGACGGTCACGCCGGCTGGCAGCTCCCATCCAAAGCGCGCGGCCCGAACGGCGCGCGGCGCGTTGATGGTCAGTGGAATGCGGGTCTCGCCGCGAATCTGGCCGGCCGGCAGGTTCAGGGCCAGGCTCAGGGGCGGCAGGTCCTGCACCGTCAGCGTGACGGTTTTCGACCTCGTGCTGAGGGTCGAATCGGTGACTTCCAACGTGAAGGTGTAGGTGCCGGTCTTGGTGGGGGTGCCCACCAGCTGCTGCCCTTTGAGGTTGATGCCCGGCGGTAGGGTGCCGCCCGTCGCGCGTACGGTGTACGGCCCCGCTCCACCCGCCACGGTCACTGGGGCCGTGTACGGCTCGTTTAGGTACACCGGGGGCAGCCCGGACGGCGCCTCGACAAACGCCAGGGCGTCGCGCCCGGTGGTGGCCGAGGTGCCGGTGATTTCCTGGCCGCAGCCAGCCAGCGCGCCGGCCAGCAGGGCGCCCAGCAGCCACGCACCCGCGCGGCCCGTCGAACGGGAAAGTGCCATATGCACAGCAGTTTACCCGTGTCCCCGCCCTGCTGCGGTGAGGTCTGCATGTGGGCGGCCCGGCGGCGTCCTCTGAGCTGGGAACTATTGGCCTCAGGGGGTGAACGCAGGCCAGAGCCAGCAGAGCAGCTTGCGGCTTGGGCCTCCGCCAGGCACGACGGTCTAGGGGTGTTCTGAGCTGGTCACGGCACCGCAGGCCATGTTCTGAGTCTTTTGACAGAGTTGAGCGGTCCCCAGTCGCATTACACTGCCCGCCATGACCATGACACTTCCCGCCCCGCCCCGCGTGGGCGAGCGCCTGGGCTGCTACACCGTGCAGCGCGTGGAACCTCTCCCCGAGATGAGCGGCACGCTGGTGCTGCTGACCCATGACCTGGGCGCCCGGCACGCCCACGTCATTCGCGCCGACGACAACACCACCTTTGGCGTCACCTTCCCCACGGTGCCCAGGGACAGCACGGGCGTGGCGCACATCCTGGAGCACGTCGTCCTGATGGGCAGCCAGCGCTTTCCCGTCCCAGACCCGTTTTTCTCCATGATTCCGCGCTCGCTGAACACCTTCATGAATGCCATGACGGCCAGCGACTGGACCACCTATCCCTTTTCCACCCGCAACGAAAAGGACTTTTTCAACCTGCTCTCGGTGTATCTGGACGCGGCGTTCTTTCCGCTGATGCGCTACGAGAGCTTCCGGCAGGACGGCCACCGCTTTGAATTCGAGACGCCCGACGACCCCACCACGCCGCTGAAGATGCAGGGCGTCGTCTACAACGAGATGAAGGGCGCGATGGCCAGCCCTAGCTCGGTGATGTGGCGGGCGTTCGGCAAGGCGCTGTACCCGGACCTGACCTACGCCAACAACTCGGGCGGCGCGCCGGGTGATATTCCGGGCCTGACCTACGACGCGCTGCGGGCCTTTCACGCCGCGCACTATCACCCCGGCAACGCCTTTTTCTACACCTACGGCGCCCTGTCCCTGGAGCGCATCCTGGCGGAGATTGAAGCGCACGTCATGTCCCGCTTCTCGCCGCAGGTGCTGGATGTCAGCATTCCTGACCAGACCCCCTTCTCGGCGCCCCAGCGCGAGGCCGTGCGCTACCCCAGCAGCGACACCGAGCGCGGCGCGCAGGTGCTGGTGGGCTGGAAACTCGGTCACAGCAGCGACCCGCACCTGAACCTGCGCTGGAGTGTGCTGAGCGACGTGCTGCTGGGCAACCCGGCGGCGCCCCTGACGCGCCCCCTGATTGAATCGGGCCTGGGCAGCGCCCTGAGTGACCTGAGCGGCTACCGCGATTCCTTCCGCGAGGGCGCCTTTGCGGCGGGCCTCAAGGGCCTGCCCGCCGGCAAAGCCGCCGAGGTGGAAACCCTGGTGCTGGACACTCTGCGCGAGATTGCCGGGGCGGGCCTGGACCCGGAGCTGATTAGCAGCAGCCTGCACCAGTTTGAAATCATGCAAAAAGAGGTCAGCAACAGCGGGCAGCCTTACGGCCTGCAGGTGATGTTCCGGCTGCTGGGACCGTGGCTGCACGGCGGCGATCCCGTGACGGGCCTGCGCCTGGACGACGCCCTGGACGCCCTGCGCGCCGACCTGGCGGCTGGCCCCGTCTTCGAGCCGCTGCTGCGCGCCCTGCTGGATAACCCCCACCGCGTCACCCTGGAACTGGTGCCTGACCCCGCCCTGGCCGCCCAGGTAGAAGCCGACGAGGCCGCGATGGTGGCCCGCCTGAGCGCCGACTTTACCCCCGAGGACCGCGCGCGCATCCTGGCCGACAGCGCCCGCCTGAAGGAAGTGCAGGGCCAGCCCAGCGACCCGAATATCCTGCCCACCCTCACCCTGGCCGATGTGCCTGCTCAGGTGCCGGCCGCGCCGTATATCACCCAGAGAGAGGCACACGTTCAGGTGGCCCGCGCGCCGCAGCCCACCGGCGGCCTGACCTACCTGGACCTGCGCCTGCGCCTGCCGGCCCTGCCGGATGACCTGCTGGACGCGCTGCCCCTGTACACCTACGCCCTCACGCGCAGCGGCGCGGCCGGTCAGGACTACGCTGAGCTGGCCCGCCGCATTGAGGCCGTGACTGGCGGCGTCAGCGCGAGTGTGGGCGTGGGCAACCCGCCGGACGATGTGGACGCCCTGCGCCTGGCCGTGACCGTGAGCGGCAAAGCCCTGTCCCGTAACGCTCCCGAACTGGTGGGTGTGCTGCGCGATCTGCTCGTGGCCCCCGAGTTTACCCGCGAGCGTCTGGAGCAGCTGCTCAAGCAGCGCCTGGCAGGCTTTAAAGCCAATGTAGTGAGCAGTGGCAACGTGTACGCCGAGCGCCTGGCGACCGCGCAGGTCAGCCTGTCGGGAGCGCTGAGCGAGCGCTTTGGCGGCCTCTCGGCGCTGGCCACCCTGCAGCGCACCGTGGAAGAGGACGGTCTGGAAACCCTGCTGCTGCAGTTCGCCCGCTTGCAAGCCCTGCTGCTCAGCAGTGAGGCCCTGCTGACGGTCACGGCCACCGAGGCCGACCTGGGGCTGGACGTGAGCGCCCTGACAGAGCCCCTGACCGGCAGCGCCCCAGTCGGTCGGCCTGCCCCGGCGTTGGCCCCCCGACAGCCGCAGGCCCGCACCACCGACACGCCCGTGTCGTACAACGCGCTGGCCTGGCCCACGGTGCCCTACACCCACCCGGACAGTCCGGCGCTGCTGGTTCTGTCGCGGCTGCTGCGCGGCGAATACCTGCTCTCGGAAATCCGGGAAAAGGGCGGGGCCTACGGGGGCGGCGCCAGCTTTGAACCCCGCACCGGCCTCTTTGCCATGAGCAGCTACCGCGATCCCCACATTGCCCGCACCTTCGGCGTGTTTGCGGCAGCCCGCGACTTCCTGAACACCGAACTGGGCGACCGTGAACTGACCGAGGCCATTCTCTCGGCCAGCAAGGTGCTGGACCCGCTGACCAGCCCGGACACGGCAGGCTCGGCGCGGGTGTTCAGCGACAGTGCCGGCTACACCCCCGACGTGCAGGCGGCGTACAAGGCCAGCCTGCTGGCCGTCACCCTAGCCGACCTGCGCCGCGTCATGGCCGCCTGGCTGACCCCAGAGCGCGCCGCTTACGGCGTGGTTACCGGCCGCGACCCCAACGAGGATACGGGTGTGCAGGACCTGGGCCTGACGTTCGACGTGCAGAGCATCTAAGCCGGGCAAGACGAGGGGCCGCCAGCGTGATGTTGGGCGGCCCCCTTCTGCTGCGGTTTAACTCCAGTTCCACACTGTCGGCTCGTACTCGTATGACCCGACGCCTAGGCGGCGCAGGTGGCCGAGGGCCTGAAAGGGAAAGTGGTAGCCCGTGACCCAGAGCCCTTCAGTGACAATCCGGTCAAAGATGGTCTGCCGGGTGCGGGCCGCCAGCGCGCCGTCGGTGTCGAAGCTGACGTACGCCCCTTCGTGCTTCAGAGACAGCAGGAAATGTCCGCCGGCGTCGCCCAGCACCATGACGCCACTGGGGCCGCTGCCTGCCAGCAGGCTCAGGTGCCCGGCGGTGTGGCCCGGTGTGGCCACCGTGGTCAGGCCCGGCAGGATGGTCTGCCCTGGCTGCACCAGGGTGAACTTGTCTTTCAGGGCGATCAGGTTGGCCTGCACGGCGGCGCTGGGGCTGGCCTGGGTTGCCCAGAAGTTGTATTCGGCTTCCCCCATGAGGTGCTGGGCGTTGGCGAAGGTGGGCGAGCCGTTCGTGGTCAACCCGCCGATGTGGTCGCCGTGGCCGTGCGTGATGAAGACGGCCGTGATGCTGCCCGGCTCAATGCCTGCCCGGCCCAGATTGGCCGCCAGCTGCCCGCCCGTGCCGCCGCGCCCGGTGTCCACCAAGATGCGCTGCGTGCCCATCTCCAGCACCACCGGATTGAAGTGGTTCACCGTGTTCGCAGCGGCCACGCTGTACTCGGTCAGGGTGGCGGCAAACTCGGCCTGGCGCTCAGGATTGGCGCCCCAGGTGGGCAGCAGCGCAGCCAGCGGCGCCGCGCCGTCACTAACCACCGTGAGGGTCATGTCCCCAATCCTTTGCCGGTAAAAACCGTTGCCGTTCATGGGCAGAGCAGGGGTGGCCGGCGCAGCGGGTGTGGCGGGTGTCGCTGGGGTGGCCGGCGTCGTCTGGGCGCGGGCCAGCGGCGAGGCGGCCAGGACGGCCCCGGCCGCCCCCAGCAGCCGCAGGGTGTCGCGGCGGGCGTTGGGCTGAAGATCAGGAAGGGCGGGCGCAGCGGGGTCAGGGGCCATGACAGAAAACCTCCAGAAGAAAGGCGGCGGCAGGCGGCAAGTCGGACGCCTTCACGTTAAATGGCCCGGCCACCGTCAAGGTGTTGCCGGGCCTGCCTTTTCTGCCTGAAGACCTTCAGGCTTGCTTGACCCTCAGCTCATGCGGGCTGGAGTGCACTGTAAAAAGAGGCGCTTCAGGTGGAGTGAGCTGACAGAGACGCGCAGCCGAGGCGGCGCCAACTTTGGGACTGGCGGCCTCAGTGTGCGCGCAGCCAGGCCAGCAGCTCGGGCTCGGCCAGCGGCGGGGTGATCGCGTACCCCTGCGCGGCGTCACAGCCCAGGTCACGCAGCACATCCAGCTGCTCCTGGGTCTCCACCCCCACCGCCACTACCTGCAGGCCCAGGCGGTGCGCCAGGTCGATGGTGGCCTGGGTCAGCGTCAGCGATTTCTCGTCGCCGGGCAGGCGGGCGGTCAGGGTGGGGTGCAGCTTGACGGCACTCAGGGGAAAGCGGGTCAGGGCGGTCAGGCTGCTGGCGCCCTCGCCGAAATCGTCCACGCTCAGGCGGGCGCCCAGAGAACGCAACTGTTCGAGCAGCCCCAGGGTTTCCTGACTGTGGTCGAGCAGGCTGCCGGCCGCCACCTCGATGTCGGGTGCCCCCTCGGCCGAGAGCAGCGGCAGCAGCCGGCGCAGGCCCGCGCTGCGGCGCAGTTCCTCCAGGCCCAGGTTCACGCTGACCGCCCACTCGCTGTAGGCGCCCGCCAGGGCGCCGCGCACCGCCTGGCGGCCCAGCACGGCTTCCTGCACGACCCATTCGCTGATATGGGTAATCAGTTCGCTGCGGCTGGCCAAGTCCAGAAAGGTGCTGGGGCTCAGCATCCCCAGGGTGGGGTGATTCCAGCGCAGCAGGGCCTCGGCGCTGAGCGCCCGCCCGCTGCGCAGCGACACGGCCGGTTGGTAAAGCAGCGTGAATTGGCCCTTGTCCAGCGCGCCGCGCAGCGCCTCTTCCATCTCGAAGGCGCGGGCCACCTGGGCGCGCAGGGCCGGATTAAAGACGCTGTGCTGGTCGCGGCCCTGCCGCTTGGCGTGCTGCATGGCCACCTCGGCGTCGGCCAGCGGCGTGTCCCCGGCGGCGCCCGCCACCCGGCTGGCGGCCCCCAGCGCCCCCGTGATGGCCACGTCGCGGGACCCCGCGCGCAGCGGCACCTCCAGCGCGCCCTGCACGCGGGCCAGCGCCGCCGCCTCGTCCAGACCGGGCAGCAGCACGGCAAACGAGTCGTCGGCCAGTCGGGCCGCCTGGCCCTGCGTCTCGGCGGCCAGGTCATTGAGGCGCGCGGCCACCTGAATCAGCAGGCGGTCGCAGGCGGTGCGGCCCAGCGCCGCGTTCAGTTCGGTAAAGCCGTCTAGGTCCAGGCAAACCACCGTGGCACCTTCGCCTGCGGGCTGCGCGCCGCCCAGGGCTTCACGCAGGCCGGTGCGGTTGAGCAGGCCGGTCAGGGCGTCGTGGCGGGCGTCATGGCGAATCTTGGCCTGGGCGCGGCGCAGCGCCGTCAGGTCCCGCAGGGTCAGCAGCACGCTGCCGCGCGACCCGCCGGCCTCGCCGCCCACGCCCGCCGCGCGCAGTTCCATCTGGCGCACGGTGCCGTCGGGCAGGGCCAGCAGAATTTCGCGGCGCAGCGGCAGCTTCAGGTCGCGCCATTCGGGCACCGTCAGCGGCTCGCCGTCCGGGGTAAAGAGGCGCACGCCCAGCTCGCTCATGACCCGCGACACCGCCAGGCCCACCAGCCGCGCGGCGTCCACCCCCAGCAGGCCGGCGGCCCGCTCGCTGACCAATTGGGCACGGCCGGCGTGATCCACCAGAATGGTGGCGTCCTCCGAGAGCGACAGCACCTGATTCATCACGCCCAGCGGCGCGCGCCCGGCCTGGCTGCTCAGCTCGCCCTGCGCGACCAGCAGGCCCGCTTCCGAGGTCCGGCGCACGCTGAGGCTGAGGGTGCCGCCCGCCGCCAGCTCGACGTCCGAGCGGGCCGCGCCGCCCATCGCCGCCAGGCGCACGAGGTCGCGCACCGGCTCGGACGGCACGTTGGCAAAGCAGGGCCAGACCCACAGCGGCGCCCCGGTCGTCACGGGCGCCGCCGCCGGCAGCAGTTCGGTCAGGCCGTGGCTGGCCTGCAAGACTGCCCCTGATTCGGACAGCAGCGCCGCCGGGGTTTCGGTGTCCAGCAGCGCCGAGACCCGCGCGGCGCGTTCGTATTCACCGCTGACATCCTGCAGGGTGAGCATGACCCCGGCGGAAGCCGCGCCGTAGTAGGGCCTCGCCTCGCCGCGCACCCACAGGGTCTGCCCACCCTGTTCCAGCTGTTCGTCGGGGAGGCGCACCGACCGCCCGGCCCCGGCCTGCGCCAGGGCGCTCAGCCAGCCGGGCCGGTCCTGAAAGACCTCGGTGGCGGGGCGGCCCGTGACCTCGGCCTCGCTGATCCCAAACAGTTCCAGAAAAGGCCGGCTGACCTTGCGAAACGCCAGGTCGCCCGTCAGCCAGGCCGTCGCCACCGGCAACTGCGTGACCAGCACCTCGGTCTCGCGGCCCTGGCTGTCCACCCGCGCGGCGGCCAGCAGCATGGTCAGCACCTGCGCGGCGGCGTCGGGGACGGCCGGGCCATCGGACCACAGCAGCCCCAGCAGCGCGCCGTCGCGGGTCAGCCAGGTCATCTCGCCGCGCTCGAACCACTCGTCGGGTGGCACGAGGTCGGGGCCAGCACTCTGGGCCGGGGCGCCGGCCTGAACGCGCAGCACCTCCTCGCCCAGCGAGGCCAGCAGGACGGCGTGGGGGGCGTGAACGCGCAGCAGGTCACTCAGGGCCGACTGCACGGCAGAAAAGGTTGCCGCAGGACTCATGCTAAACCTCGGTTCAGGCCGCGCAGCGGCGCGGGAAGTGAGAAAACGCAGACAGGGCGCACACCTGGCATCGTGTCACGTCAAGTCTTACCGCCTTCGTGCAAACTCCGGACACTGGGGCGGGGGCAGCGGCCCTACTGCCCGCCAAACAGGCCAGGGTCAATCGGGGCGCTGGCCGCCACCGCCCGCCCCACACTGGCCGCGTCCGGTTCGGTCAGCAGTTCAGCGGCCTCGGGGCCGCCCACCACCGCTTCTCGCAGGGCCAGCCCCGCCGAGACGCCCCAGCGCACCAGCTCCGTCAGGGCGCGCCGGCCCGCTGGCCCAAAACGTGGCCCAAAAGCGCGCGCCAGCACTACCGTTTCGTCTGGCAGATGCAGCAGCGCGCCGTACGCCGCGTTTTCCCGTTCGCCCTGCCGGTCGGTAACCAGAATCAGCTGCCCGCCCGAAAGGTGGGCGCTGCCAAAGCGCGCCTGGACCGCGGCCCACGATTCCTGTGGGGCGCCGCCCACGCCCAGCGGCTCTGTAATGTTCATGGGTGCAGCATAGCCCTGTGCCCCTGGGCGCGCACTATTCTGGGCGGCATGAGCGCCCCCCTCTCTACTCTTATCGCCCAGGCACGGGGCGGCCGCGTCGTGCGCACGCCGTTTCTGAACGCCGACGATATAGACCGCCGCCTGCTGACCGGCGACGACCTGAAACACAAGCTGGCCGGCGGCTTTCCCGACGCCCGCCGCGTGGTCCTGACCCTGTACCCCGCCCATATTCCCGAAGTGGACAGCGGCGTGACCGTCTACCGCGTGACCCCGGATGAGGGCGGCCCGCCCTGGGACCTGCAGGACTTCAGCGTGCAGCTGCGGCGCCTGGGCCTGAACGAAGACCAGTTGGGCGACCTGCGTGAGGAACGCGGCGGTTTTCTGCTGGCGGCCACGGGCAAGGCCGCGCAGGCCCTGAGTGCTCTAAGCGAATTGGGGGGTCGCCCGGTGGAGGTTGAAGAGGTCGGCGAGAGCGCCGGCAAAGGCAGCAAACTGCGCGAGGTCGTGGTGCCGTCCATGCGGGTGGACGTGGTGGGCGCCAAGGGCTTTGGGGTCAGCCGCGCGTACTTTCAGCAGGGCATTGACGGCGGCAAGGTGCGCTTAAATGGAGCACCAGCGCGTGCCAGCAGCGAGATTCGGGAAGGCGACAGTCTCAGCGCCGATGGCCTGGGCCGCATTGACTTTAAGCGTGTGGTCAACGAAACCCGGCGCGGCAATTACAAGGTCGAACTGGACGTCCACAAGTAACCGTGATTGACCTGACCGCGCGCAATCCGGTGCCCAACCCCAGCGACCTGACGGCCGAACTGGTGCCCAGTCCGCGCTACCGGCAGGTGCGCTTTGAGACCTACCATCCCAACCCCGATTACCCCAGTCAGGCGGCGGCCCGCACGGCCCTCCAGGCGTTTTTGAAGGGCGCACAGGTGAGGCCCGGCGGGTTTCGGCTGTTTCGCCGCGCCAAGCCCGAGGGCCGGGGGCTATACCTGGACGGCGGCTTTGGCGTGGGCAAGACGCACCTGCTGGCCAGCGCCTGGCACGCCGCGCAGGGCACCGCCGCCCTGATGAGCTTTCAGGACCTGATGTACATCATCGGTGCCCTGGGCATGATCCGCGCGGTGGACGCCTTCCGGCAGCACGATCTGCTGCTGATTGACGAGTTCGAGCTGGATGACCCTGGTAATACGCATATGGCCAATACCTTTCTGGGCCAGCTGATGCCCGGCGGCACCAGCGTCATCGCCACCAGCAACACCGAGCCTGGTGCGCTGGGGCAGGGCCGCTTTAACGCCACCGACTTCCAGCGGCAGATTCAGGGCATTGCCAGCCGCTTTGACACCTGGCGTATTGACGGCCCCGACTACCGGCAGCGCGGTGTGCGGCCTGAAGACACCCTAAGCGCCGGAGAAGACGCCGTCTGGGAAGCGCGGCAGAATCCGGTCACATTGGCCCGTATCAGTCACCGGGACCTGAGCCGGCATCTGCTGCAGGTGCATCCCAGCCGGTTCGCGCAGTTGCTGCACGGGGTTGGGGCGGTGGGGGTCACGGACCTGGCGGCCATGCCTGACCAGAACGTGGCGCTGAGATTCGTGCACTTTATTGACAAGCTGTATGACCTGGGGCTGCCGGCGGCGTTTACGGGGCAGAGTCTGGGGGGGCTGTTTATCGATACGTACCGGCATGGGGCGTATGCGAAGAAGTACAGCCGGTGTTTGTCTCGGCTTTCGGAGGTGTTGAAGGAGGCGCGGGTGGGGTGAAGGGGGTTTGTGCATATTCGTTTGCTCCGATTGCCCCACCCCCCAGCCCCCTTCCCCAGAGGGGTAGGGGGAGCAGACGTTGGCACTGGGCAAGAGTTCCTACTGGCGTCGGCCAGCTTGCGCTGTTCGTTTTCGTGTCTGGCCTTGACGCCATCCGCTGCCCCACCGCAAGGGCCTGCGCGCTGCGCGCACAATGGCCTCGCCTGGACCTGGGCGGGAACGGGGCAGGAAGCCTTGGCGCGGCCCGCAGGTTCTACTTTCAACAGCAAAAAAAGGCGCCTTTGCTCTTGCGTCTTTGAAAAGTAGAACATCTTGTTTTAAGCGTCCCACTCTGCAGCCGTACAGGGCAAGCAACGGAAGCCGTCGTGCGCGCAGCGCGCGGGCGTGAGACGATGGGCGGCAGGTGTGCCACGGCGTCCACAGCGCTGAAAAGCCTGGCCTTTCCGCCGCGCCACTTATCCCTGCCGAGCGCAGCGGTGCTCCCCCTACCCCTTTGGGGAAGGGGGCTGGGGGGTGGGGCAAATCAGTAAACGAATACATCTAACCAGCTTCGTAAGTCTCTACGCACTCCCCCGCCGCATCCGCTTCTCCGCCTCAATCGCCCGCTGCAAATCCTGAATCTGCCGCAGCAGCCCCAGCTGCTCTGTGGGCGCCGCCCCCGCCACCTGCGTCTTGAGCAAATCCACCTCGGCCCGCAGCGCGTCAATACTCAGCCCCACCTGAATGTCGTCCACCGCCGCCGCCGCATAGGCCCCCACCTTCTGCTCGTACTGCTGGCTGTTCTCCCGGCCAATAGTGCCCGCATCTCGCCCCTCAAACATCAGGCGAATCAGCAGTTGCTCCTCTGGCTGTCCCCGGAACACTTCCAGAATGTCGTCGGGGCTCTGGGCGCCGCGCGCCGCCAGCATGACCTTACGCACCGCCTCGTTGCGCCAGGGCATGGAACCGTCCAGCTTGGCCAGCAGACTCGGGTCCACCAGCAGTTGCTTTAGCAGCGCCAGCTCGCGGTCTTCCTCGGCGCGGGCGGTGCTCATGCCCGCCAGGTGGGTGTCGGTCAGCGTGCGGCGTTTGGCCTTGCTGGCAATCCATTCCATCAGGGCGTCGGGCTTGATGCCCAGCGTTTCGCAGGCGGCCGCCCGCACCCCCTCGGCAATCTCATCCAGGGGGTCGAGGTTCTGCATGCGGGGCAGCAGTTCCATCAGAATGCGGCGCTTGCCCTCGCTGGTGGCGGTGCCGTGTTTTTCAATGGCAGCCTGCACGCGGTAACGCACCTCGTCCAGGCCACTGGCCAGGGCGCGGCGCAGGCTCTCGTCATCGCCGGCCAGCAGGGTGTCGGCGGGGTCTTTCCCGCTGGGCACCGAGGTGGCGCGCACCCGGAATTTGGCCCCCAGCACCTGATCCAGCCCCGAGAGGGTGGCTTTCAGCCCCGCCTCGTCGCGGTCAAACAGCAGCACGAGGCTCTGGGCGCCCAGGCGTTCCAGCAGCGCGGCGTGTTCGGCGGTCAGGGCGGTGCCCAAGGACGCCACGGCCCCCGTAAAGCCGTGCTGGTGCATGGTAATCACGTCCATGTAGCCTTCAACCACCACCAGATCAGCGCCACTGCCCAGGCCCGTGCGGGCTTTATCCAGGCCGTACAGCAGTTCACCCTTGCGGAACGCCTCGGTTTCTGGCGTGTTCAGGTATTTGGGTTTGCTGTCGTCCAGTACGCGGCCCCCAAAGCCCACCAACCGGCCCAGATGGTCGCGGATAGGAAACATGACGCGGGCGCGAAAGCGGTCGTACACGCGGCCAGATTCCGGGTTCTCGGTCAGCAGGCCGGCCTCCAGCAGTTGCCGTTCGCTGACGCCCTTCACGCGGGCGTGCTTGAGCAGGCCGTCCCAGCCGTCGGGCGCGAAGCCCAGTTCAAAGGCGTCAATGGTCGCCGGGGTCAGGCCACGCCGGGCCAGGTAGTCGCGGGGCGCCGCGCCCAAGGGTCCGGCCAGGCTGTCGCGGAAATAGCCCAGGGCAAAGGCGTTCACGTCGTACAGGTCGCGGCTGCTGCGCTCGCCGTACTTGGCTTCTACCTGCACGCCCGCCTTCTCGGCCAGTTTGCGCAGGGCGTCCCCGAAACTCAGGTTCTCGGTGCGCTGCACAAAGGCAAACACGTCGCCGCCCGCCTTGCAGCCAAAGCAGTAGAAGTAGCCCTGCTCGGTGTCCACCTGGAAGCTGGGGCTCTTTTCCTTGTGAAAGGGGCACAGGCCCTTCAGGCGGCCCTTGCCGGCCGGGGTGAGGCGCACGTATTCGCCCACCACGTCCGCGATGTTCAGCCGCGAACGAACGTCCTCCTTGGTGCCGATGTGTCCTCACCCCCCTGGACCCAGCGGCCCGATAGACGGCCAGTGTACTCTGCCCCTACGTGTTCCGGCTAGAGCCAGAAAATGACCTCTGGGACAGCAAAAAAAGCATGAGAGACGGGGATGCTGTGCAGGCCGGCCTCCCGCTCCCTCTGGCCCACATAACCGCGTCTGAAGGTGCGCCTCATCCCCCCGGAAACCGGACAGGCGAGGCTGGGCGCATGACCAGCAGCTACAAAGTCAGCCAGAGCGACACGACCCACGGCCCTGAGGGCGAGCACCACCTGATTCGCGGCGAGCAGAGCAGCATGCGCCTGTGGCACCGCGAGGAGCCCAGCGGCGAGAAGCCCGAAACCATGAACGAGTACGAGACGCTGGGCTACGTCATTGAAGGCCGCGCCGAGCTGACCGTGGACGGCCAGACCATTGCGCTGGCGCCCGGCGATTCCTACCGCGTGCCCATGAACGCGCCGCACACCTACCGCATTCTGGAAACGCTGACGGCCGTGGAAGTCACCAGCCCGCCCACCGAGAAGTAAGCACCCCACTACTTCAGCGCCGCCCAGCCCACCGCTGGCGCGGCGCTCTTTCTTGCCCAAGCCCTCATGAACTCGCCTTCAGGGCGCCGTCACCCCGCCCGGCCCCTTTCCCTGCACGCTAAGGCGCATGAGCGACCAGACAGGGAAGCCGCTGGCCGGCAAAGTGATTGCCATTCTCGCCGCCGACGGGGTGGAGCAGGTGGAATTGGTGAAACCCAGAGAGGCGCTGGAAGCCGCTGGGGCCACCACCCACCTGATCAGCCTGAAGCCAGGCCAGATTCAGAGTATGGAAGGCGACATCACGCCCAAAGACAAATACGACGTGGACCACACGGTCACGCAGGCCAACCCCAGTGACTACGACGGCCTGCTGCTGCCCGGCGGCACCGTCAACCCCGACAAGCTGCGGCTGGACGCTTACGCCATGCAGTTTGTGCGCGCCTTCTATGACCACGGCCAGCCCATTGCCGCTATCTGTCACGGACCCTGGAGCCTGAGCGAAACGGGCATTGCCAAGGGGCTGAAGATGACCAGTTGGCCCAGCCTGAAGCACGAGCTGGGGCTGGCGGGTGCGGAGTGGGTGGACAAGGAAGTCGTGGTGGACCGGGGCATTGTGACCAGCCGGAAGCCGGACGACATTCCCGCTTTCATCAAAAAAATGATTGAAGAGTTTCAGGAAGGGGACCACAGCAGCAAGCGGTGAAAGGGGAGAGGCGGGCGCCGTGGAATGGGCGACCCGCCTCCGTCTTGCATACATGGAATCGCGGCAGTCTAGAAATGACGTACTGAACGACGTAAATTGGTTCGATACGTGAGGGTTGACGCCGGATGCATATCGGGCTATCTTGGTTTTATCACCGCCGAAGAAGGCGGGTTTTTTATTTTGGGCGAGTTTACCTTTGAACGCATGCTCTACTTCTTCAGAGGGCGAATGGTCACGACGCGCTCCATGGGCGCTTTGTCGGCACCCCACATGGCGCGCAGGCGGAATACTTCCATGACCCTTTCCTCTGGCGTGCGGTCACGCCATTCGGCTGAAGCCGGGGGCTCGGCGCCCTTCTGGTAAATCTTGACGGTGGCTTTGCGGGTCATGAATCTCCCAGTTCTTCTATGTCGGCCAGATCGCGCAAGCGGCCTGTGGCGCGTTTATTCGTCTTAAGTGTCTCTACATCCAGCACAGGGGCTGGATAACCTGCCAGCGAGAGCATCATGCGACGTGGGTAAGCCTCGCTGAATGTCACACCATCCAGCGAGGTCAGGAGGTCAATGCGGTTCGGTTCGTAGCCGAGCTGAATCACGATGTTTTCTGTCAGAAAGTCCTGCTCAGTCAGGCCCAGGCTACTGAAACCGAAGTCACGCAGAGCTGCTATAAGCCGCTGTGCGTTGTCTACGCTGATCTCTAACCAGATGTCCAAGTCTTTGGTGTATCGCGGGTGGCCGTGGGCAGCTAAGGCAAATGCGCCTGCTACCAGGTACCGCACTTGGCGCCCATTCAGCGCTTCCAAAAAGTCACGGAAATCGTCGGAGAGGTGCGTCACGACTTCAGTTTAGAACGGGCTCAGTTCGTTATTGGAGTCCGGCCCGCCCAGGCTCAGGCTGGGGTAGCCCAGGAATTTTGGTGAAGCGGTTCAAGGGGATCGTGGGATAGGGCGTCTTCATAGAGCATGACTGGTGTGGTGGGTGAAAAACGGAGTGGGGCTAGATCGCTTGCGTCCTCAATCAGCTGACTGCAATGCGAGAAAACGCTCAGAGTCCGTTAAATGCTGCGGCCTGAAGGCTGGGCCACAACGAACAACAACGGCTCCCAGATGGAAGCCGTTGCAGGTCTAGAGTCGTGAGGTGATTTACGCCTCGACGTATTCCTCCACGGGGGGGCAGCTGCACACAAAATTCCTATCGCCGTACACGTTGTCTACGCGGTTTACGGCGGGCCAGTATTTCCACGCCTTCTGCGTGCTCGTGGGGTAGGCGGCCGTCTCGCGGCTGTACACGCGGTTCCAGTCCTCCGCGATCAGGTCGGCTTGGGTGTGGGGCGCGTGCTTCAGCGGGCTGTCTGCCGCCGCAATCAGTTCGTCCTGCACATCCTGAATCTCGCGGCGAATACCCAGCATGGCCTGAATAAAGCGGTCCAGCTCGGCCTTGGGTTCGCTTTCCGTCGGCTCAATCATCAGCGTGCCGGGCACGGGGAAGCTCATGGTGGGGGCGTGGAAGCCGTAGTCCATCAGGCGCTTGGCCACGTCTTCTTCGGTCACGCCCGTGGCCTGTTTTAGTGGGCGCAGATCAATGATGCATTCGTGCGCCACGCGCTCGTTGCGCCCGGTGTACAGCACGGGGTAGGCGCCTTTGAGGCCCTGGGCAATGTAGTTGGCGTTCAGCAGGGCGACCTGCGTGGCCTTCTTCAGCCCCTGCGCGCCCAGCAGGCGAATGTACAGGTAAGAAATGGGCAGGATGCTGGCGCTGCCATACGGCGCAGCGCTCACGGCGCCCGTCTCGCTCTCGTTCACAGCGCGCACAACGTGGTTGGGCAGGTAGGGGGCCAGGTGCGCCTTCACGCCAATGGGGCCCATGCCGGGGCCGCCGCCGCCGTGGGGAATGGCGAACGTCTTGTGCAGGTTCAGGTGGCTCACGTCGCTGCCGATCAGGCCGGGCTTGGTCAGGCCCACCTGGGCGTTCATGTTCGCGCCGTCCAGGTACACCTGCCCGCCGTGCTGGTGAATCAGCTCGCAGGCTTCGGTCACGCGCTCCTCGTACACGCCGTGGGTGCTGGGGTAGGTGATCATCAGGGCGCCCAGGTTGGCGCTGTGCTTCTCGGCCTGCGCCTTCAGGTCGTCCATGTCGATGTTGCCGTCAGCGTCCGTTTTCACCACAACCACCTGCATACCCATCATGGCGGCGCTGGCAGGGTTGGTGCCGTGGGCGCTGGCCGGAATCAGGCAGACGGTGCGGTGGCTCTCACCGCGCGCCTCATGGTACTTGCGAATAACCAGCAGACCCGCGTACTCGCCCTGGGCGCCGCTATTGGGCTGCAGGGACACAGCGTCGTAGCCGGTAATGTCGGCCAGCCACGCTTCCAGTTCCGCCAGCATCTCGGCGTAGCCCTCGGTCTGGTCGGCGGGGGCAAAGGGGTGCAGCTGCCCAAACTCCGGCCAGGTCACGGGAATCATTTCCGTGGTGGCGTTCAGCTTCATGGTGCAGGAGCCCAGCGGAATCATGCCGTGCGTCAGGCTGTAGTCCTTGTTCTCCAGGGACTTGAGGTAGCGCAGCATGCCGTGTTCGCTGTGGTGAGTGTTGAAGACCGGGTGGGTGAGGTAGTCCGTGGTGCGCTTGAGGTCCCCAGGAATGCCGTCTACCGCCTGAGGGTCCAGCGCCAGCACGTCGGCCTGCTGCCCGGTAATGGCTTCGATCAGGTCGCTCAGGTCGGTCACCGTCACGGTCTCATCCAGGCTGACCGAGATGCGGCCGACCTCGTAACGCAGGTTCAGGCCCTTGGCCTCGGCCCGCTCGCGGATGCTGGCCGCGTCACCTTCAAAGCTCAGGGTGTCGAAGAAGGCGGCATTCACCGTCAGGCCCGCGTCGGTCAGTGCCTTGGCCAGAATGCCGGTCAGGCGGCTGACGCGCTCGGCAATCGTTCCAATGCCTTTCGGGCCGTGGTACACGGCGTAGGCGGCGGCCATGTTCGCCAGCAGCGCCTGCGCGGTGCAGATGTTGCTGGTGGCCTTCTCGCGGCGGATGTGCTGCTCGCGGGTCTGCATCGCCATGCGGTAGGCGGTATGGCCGCGCGCGTCCTTGCTGACGCCAATCACGCGGCCGGGCATGGAACGCTCGAAGGTCTTCTGGCAGGCCAGGAACGCCGCGTGAGGGCCACCAAAGCCCATCGGCACGCCAAAGCGCTGGGCGCTGCCAATCACGATGTCGGCGCCCATCTCGCCCACGGGCTTGACTGCCGCGCTCGCCAGCAGGTCGGTGGCGGCAATCAGCAGGCCGCCTGCCGCATGCACGCGCTCGGCAATAGGGGAGAGGTCGTGCAGGTCGCCGTAGGTGCCGGGGGTCTGCACCAGCGCGGCGAAGGTGCCGTCGGGCAGCTCGGCGTCGGCGGGGCCGGTCACGATGTCGTAGCCAAAATATTCGGCGCGGGTCTTGATGACATCCAGCGTCTGGGGGTGTACGTCCTGCGCCACATACAGGGTGTTGCCCTTGCTCTTGCCCGCGCGCTTGGCCAGGGTCATGGCCTCGGCGGCGGCGGTGGCCTCGTCCAGCAGAGAAGCGTTACACACCGGCATGGCGGTCAGGTCCATGATGGCCTGCTGGAAGTTCAGCAGCATTTCCAGGCGGCCCTGCGAAATCTCGGCCTGGTAGGGGGTGTAGGCGGTGTACCAGCCGGGGTTTTCCAGCAGGTTGCGCAGCACGACGCCCGGCGTGTGCGTGCCGTGGTAGCCCATGCCGATGTAGCTGCGGAACACCTTGTTCTTCTGCGCCACGGCTTTCAGGTCGGCCAACGCCTGGGCCTCGGTCACGGGGCCGCCCACCTGCAGCTCGCCGTCAAAGCGGATGCTTTCGGGCAGGGTGGAATCGCTCAGTTCATCCAGGCTGCCTACACCCAGCCCCTGAAGCATCTCGTCCTGTTCGGCGTCGGTGGGGCCAATGTGGCGGTCCGTAAAGTCGGCGGTTTGCAGCAGGTCGGTGAGGCTGGTTCTCTGAAGATTGGGGGTCATAGGGACTCCTGGGGTGGGTGGCCCACCAGAGACCCGGCGGGCAATAGGACACGCCCTCCCACGGGGCAAAGAGCTCAGAGAGCTCTGGAGGGGAGGGCCAGGCTGAGGGGAAGGTCGGCCAGCGCGCGGCTAGGGAACCTTCCCCAGGCGTTCAGTTGTTCGCGCTGGTGTAGGCGCCCGCGTCCATCAGGTCGCCTTCGCCGGTCACGTCCAGCTTGAACAGCCAGCCGCCTTCGTAGGGCGCGCTGTTGACCAGTTCGGGGGTGCCTCTCAGGTCCTCGTTCACGGCGACCACGGTGCCGCTGGCCGGGGCATAAATATCGCTGGCCGTCTTCACGCTCTCTACAACCGCAATGGTCTCGCCGGCTTCAATCACACGGCCCACTTCGGGCAGCTCGACATACACCACGTCGCCCAGCTGTTCCTGCGCAAAGTCGGTGATGCCCACGGTGCCGTCTGCAGAGAGCCATTCGTGCGAGGCGGCGTATTTCAGGTCAGAGGGGGTGTTCGTCATGATGTGTATTCTCCGGGGTTTGGGAGGGGAAATGTGTGGGAAAGGGCGCGCAGGAATCGGAGAGGCGGGACGCAGAGTGTTGAGCGCGCACCGCCTCCCGCACTCCACTACGCCTTATAAAACGGCAATTCCATGCGCGTGGCCGGATGGTCTTTGCCGCGCACCTCGACTTCAAAGGTCTCGGCGGTGGCGTAAGCGGCTTCGACCAGCGCCATGGCAATCGGGTGGCCCAGGGTGGGGCTGCTGGTACCGCTGGTCACGTGGCCCACGACCTGCCCGGCCACCTTGACGGGGTAGCCTTCGCGCACCGGCACGCGCTCCAGCCGTAGGCCGACCAGCTTCTGCGACGGCGCCAGGCTGATGTGGTTCCGGCCCACATGGGCCTTGTCTTTGACCACCCAGGCGTAGGTGCTCGACAGGGGATGAATGGTGTCACTGAACTCGTGGCCGTACAGCGGGAAACCCGCTTCCAGGCGCAGGGTATCGCGGGCGCCCAGGCCAGCCGGGGTCAGGCCAATGGCCAGCAACTTGTCCCAGACGGTTTCAGCCTCGCTCGCGACGGCAAAGACCTCAAAGCCGTCCTCGCCGGTGTAGCCGGTGCGGGCCAGCCAGACGTCGAAGCCAAACAGCTTGGTCTGAAAGAAGGCGTTCTTCTTCTTGGCGCTCAGATCGGTGTCGGTGTGGGGTTGCAGCAGTTCGGGGGTTTTGGGCCCCTGCACCGCCAGCAGCCCCCAGCGGTCGCTTTCATCGGTCAGGGTGACGTCAAAGCCCTGGGTGTGGGCGTTCAGGTGTGCCCAGTCTTTGGCAATGTTGCCCGCATTGACCACCATCAGGTACTCGCCGTCCCGCACCATGTAGATGTAGATGTCGTCCACCAGGCCGCCCTGCACGCCCGGCAGCCAGTTGTACTGGGCGCGGCCGGCTTTCAATTTGCTGACGTCATTGGTGGTCACGCTCTGCAAGAAGGCCAGGGCGCCTTCGCCGGTAACGCGGAACTCGCCCATGTGCGACACGTCAAAGACGCCCGCGCCGGTCCGGACGGCGTCGTGTTCGGCTTTCAGGCCGCTGTACTGCACCGGCATATCCCAGCCGCCAAAGGGCACCATGCGGGCCCCGGCGCGCAGGTGCGCGGCGTGCAGAGGCGTCCGCTTCAGCGGCTCTTGGGGGGTGTCGGTCATGGGAAAATCGTACCGGAAGAGGTGGTTGGGCGTCCGGGCCGTCTGGACGACGGGAGGGCGGGCAATGTCAAGTCAAGGAGTGGAAAAGCTGCAGCCAGAGAGAGAATTTACGCTCTTTCTGAACTCGCCTCTGTGCCTGCCGGATGGGCCGTGACAGCCTCACACCTCCTGGCGCTGCTGCCCCCGACCGAACTAGCCGGGCGGGTGAAGGCATTCCGCGCCGCACAGGGGATTCAGGACGCAGCGGCGGTGCCGCATGTCACGGTCAAGGCCCGCAGTGGCCTGGGCGATCCCCCGAGTTGGCTGGGTCTGGCGTGTGCCGTGGCAGCTGAAACGGTGCCGGTGTCCCTAACCTTTGGCGGACTGAGGCTGTTCGGGGGTGGACGCGCGCTCTATCTGACGGTGCAGAGTCCCAGTGCCTTGGCCTTACACCTGGCGCTGCTGGCCGCCTTGAAGCCCGAGCAGCAATTCAGTTCAGAAGGACCGGGGATGACGCCCCATCTCACCCTGGCACTGGGCCGGCGGGGCGTGGACCTCAATTCGCTGTTCATGGCTGCTCAGCGCGAGTTTGCCGATCTGGCAGCCACGTCGCTGACCTGGACCGCCTCTGAGTTGGTCTGGCTGCGTAAGCCTGGGCCGGGCGCCGTCTATCTTCCGGTGGAGGCGTGGCCGCTGGGCGGCGGGTAAAGTCGCGTCTATGCCCACCCTGGCCCAGCTGAGAGAACTCCAGAGCATCGCCCAGGCGGGGCTGACCTACACCCGAGACCCCTACGACCGCGAACGCTTCGCGCGCCTACGCGACCTGACCGCTGAGCTGCTGGCCGAGCAGACCGGGCAGACCCCAGCGGCGGTGGCGGGCCTGCTCCGGGTTGAGGAGGGGTATCTCACACCCAAGGTGGATGTTCGGGCCGTCGTACTCAACGACCAAGGTGAGGTGCTGCTGACCCGTGAGGCTTCGGACGGGCGCTGGAGTTTACCGGGCGGCTGGGCCGACCCCGGCGAGAGTCCCCGTGAAATAGCGGTGCGCGAGGTCCGCGAGGAAACGGGCCAGGAGGTGCGGGCCCTGCGGCTGCTGTCTGTCGTGGACAAGGCCAAGCATCCGCACCCGCCGGATCTGTGGGCTGTGTACAAATTGTTCCTGCACTGCGAGCTGGTCGGCGCCGGGGCCGGCGTGCATCAGGCCAACCTCGAAACCACCGACAGCGGGTTTTTTCCGCTGGACGCCCTGCCGCCTCTGAGCCTGAGCCGCAACCTGCCCGAGCAAGTGCGCCGCGCCGTTACGCTGGTCCAGAATCCGGCGCTGGGAGTGGACGTGGACTGAGCGCAGGCGTACCGTTTCCTGGGCCAGTCTGGGCTTGACTGACCCCATGACGGTCATGGTGCTGGGGGCAACGGGCGGAATCGGCGCGGCAACCGCCCGCGCGTTTGCGGCGGCGGGGGACACCCTCTTTCTCTCGGGGCGGAATGAAGCGCGCCTGCTGACCCTCAGCCGTGAACTGGGGGCGCAGGCCAGGGCCACCGATCTGGGCTACGAAAGCCATGTGCGCGCCCTGTTTGAAGGGCTGCCCGCAACGCTGGACACGCTGGTCTATGCGGCGGGCGCCGCCCTCCCTGGCCCGCTGGCCGAGGCTGACCCTGCCCAGGTGCGCGCGGTCTGGAATGCCAACTACTTTGGAGCGCTATGGATGCTTAAGCATGGGCTGCGGCATCTGAACACCGGCGGGCGCGTGTACCTCCTGGGCGCCCGCCCCGAACTGACTACGGCCCGCGGCTTTGCCCAGTACGCCGCCAGCAAGGCGGCCCTGGCCCGCGCTGCTGATATAGCGCGATTGGAACACCGCAGCCTGGGCTTCACGCTGGTGCTGCCCCCAGCGGTGGACACAGGGCTGTGGACGCAGGTGGGCCGCGTACCCAAAGGAGCACTGGCCCCGGCTGCCGTGGCCCAGGCCATTGTGGCCGACCGCGCCGGGCCGCCTCAGGCTGAACTGCGGGTGGAATCCTGAGCGGTCTGTTCCTGGTGCGTTAGGATCAGCAGGCCGTCCACTAGACGACGCTGGGCAGCGGCATACAGAGCCAGCATGAGCCCTTCGGTCAGGGCGCGACTCAGGCCACCTCGCAGAAGATAGCGCCGCACCAGAATCAGCAGGTCCGACGCCACAAACAGCCAACCGCCCGCGCGCAGATGGCTGCTCGCCTCTGGGGGGAGGCGCGGGTCAGCGGCCAGCAGCGCCATCAGCGACAATAGGGCGCCGTAGCCGCTGAGGACCGGCAGGCTGGCGCGGTCATGGCGCCACAGCAGCGCTAAACCGACCCCAGCTGCGGTCACACGTAGCGGCCAGTGCTCCGTGTGGGGCCGGGCACCGCGTCGCCACAGCAGACCGATATACAGAGCTTGAGCCAGCGCGTACCACGCCGCGCCGCGCTGGAAACCGGCGGGGTGGCCCTGCGGGTCCGGCAGATGCGTCGCGGTAGCGATCTGGAACCCGCCCAGCCCCGACGCGCTCAGGGCGCCCAGCAGCAGGGCGGTGTCGCGGGGGTGTCGCTCAGGGGCGCGCGCTAGGACCTCAGCGGCCAGAGTCAGGATCAGGCTGACCTCGGCCACTTGATGAGCGCGCGCCTGGTCGAGTGCACCCGCCGCCACGGTGGCAGCAGCGCTCAGGCGAAAAGGCCAGCTGGTCATGGGGAGAGTCCCTGAGCCGCCTGCACGCCGTGCTCGGTGGCCAGCCACGCCGCTGGGCGGTCATGTGGCTCGGTGGGCAGCGCGGGCACCAGCAGCGCAACGGGGATGACCCCCACCGTCAGACCGGCAAAGTTGGGTAACAGGCGGTCATAGAAGCCGCCTCCGTAGCCCAGGCGCACGCCGCGCCGGTCATAAGCCAGGGCGGGCAGCAGCACCGCGTCTACGCTGGCCAGCGGCACCTGCGGCGCGTTGGCCGGCGGTTGCCAGGCGCCAAAGCGGCTGAGTTCGGTGGCGGTGTCCCAGGGGTGCAGGGTCAGATGCGGCTGCGGCCGAAAGCGGGCGCGGGTGGTGAGAAGCTCGAAGTCGTCGGCCAGCCCTGCCACATCCGGCTCGCCGCTTAGGGCGCGGTAGGCCAGCACCCGCTGGGCGCCGTGGGCGCGCAGAAAAGTGCGGAGGTGACCCGTGATAGTAGCCGACACGTCTGGCTGCGCCGCGCGGACCTGCCTGGCCCAGGCCCGCCACTCGGCTTTGGTGATAGGGACCACTGAAGCGCTCAGTCGGCCCACCTCTGCCCGTCATGAAGCGTCACCCAAGGTGCCGACTCGGGCACGGCCGTGAACGAGGTCAGGCCCCCGGCTGCGGTCCAGCGGTGCAGCAGCGTCAGCGGCGGCTGGTACTGAATCACCAGTTTGTCTGGCTGCGCCCAGTCCGGCTGAAAGGTGGCGTCGGTGCCGGGGCAGGTCATGACGATAGTGTGGGCGAAACTGGCGGTCAGCGGCAGATGAACGTGGCCGGCCACCACCCGCACCACCTGGGGGTGCTGCGCCACCACCGCGCAGAACTCGGCGTGACCCCGCAGGCCAATGTCATCCAGCACCTGCAGGCCGGTTTGAACCGGCGGATGGTGCATGAACAGCAGCGTGGGGCGCGCGGATGCCTGGGTCAGCACCTCGTCCAACCAGGTCAGGCGGCGGGCACACAGTTCGCCGCCGCCTTGACCGGGCCAGTGGGTGTCCAGACCGATCAGCCGCAGCGGAAAGTCCTCGACGACGTACTGCATGAAGCCCTCGCAAGCTTCGCCGGGCGGGGGCCGGCGCGACAGCAGTTCGGCGCGGTCGTCATGATTGCCCGGCACCACGAAGACCGGCATAGGGAGCGGCTCTAATGCCGCCTCGAATTCGTCGTACTCGTCAGGGTGGCCGTGGTCCGTGCAGTCGCCCGTGATCAGCACCGCGTCGGGCGGCTGGGGCAGGGCCAGGAGGAAGGCCACGGCGCGGCGCAGGGCGGCGGCCTTGTGGGGCCGAGTGCGGTCGACATGGGGATCACTGAGCTGAGCAAGAAGCATGGCGGAACACCTCTGACAGGGGCGAAACGGGGGAGATGGGCCTACAGGGCAGGCCACGAGTCGGCAGGAACGTGGCTGCATTGTGCCAGCCCAGAAGGCCCGGTGCGAGCCGTCTCCAGAAAATCGCGCGCCCGGCCATGACAGCCAGAGCGCGCGATTCAAGAAAGGGAAGATTACTGGGTGGCCAGGCCCAGGGCAAAGCTCTTGAGGCTCACGCCGCTGACGGTGGTTTTCAGGGTGGCGGCGCCCGTTTGCAGGTTGACCGTGTAGAAAGTGGTGTTGCTGCCTGCGTTGGAGCTCAGGTAGGCGGCACTGGCGCCGGCGATGTCAAAGCCGGTCGAGCCGACCGAAACATTCTGGCCCAGGGCGCCCACGGCGGTCATGGCGTTGAACTGCGGGCCAACGCTGTGCTTGACCAGCACGTCTAGGTCAGCGTCCACTGTGTAGAGGTCGGTCGTGGTGCCGGCATTGACCGCCTGGTTGGCACTGTTGTTAAACGAGTTGGTGTAGGCCGCCGCCGCGATGTTGGGGTTCTTGGTCGCGTTGGCGTCCACGAAAGCGAAGGTGCCGTCCGCCGTGGTGCCGCCAGTCGCATTCACAGGCGCGCTGGACACCGTATGACGGAAGTTCAGATCGCTGGTCCCCACCACGCGCAGGCGGTTGGCCACTGGGTTGAAGTCGGCGGCGACCACGGTAGCGCCGCTCAGGGCGACGGTGCTGTCGTCGACGGCCGTGCCAGTCACGGTGGTCGTTCCAGCGGTGACGTTGAACCTGTACACCGTACCCGTGTTGCTGAAGCCGTACAGGCGGTTGTCAGTATTGCGGACGTCCAGATCGACCAGTGTTTCGCCGTTGCCTATTCCCGACACACTCATAGTGGTCAGGCTGGCGTTGGCGTTGTCCAGACCGAAGGTGACCAGCTGGCCGCTTGCGGTGAGGCCGTAGACCAGTTGACCGATAGGGGCGACGGGCGCAACAGGAGTAGGGGTGCGGGTGCAGGATGCCAGAGCGAGGGCCGAAATCAGGGCCAACAGAGCAGTTTTTTTCATTTTTCAATCCTCCTAGGATGGTGGATGCTCCAGCCTTTTCTCAGACGACCGGAGCGCTCCTCTGCAGACAGTTAAGCTGGCCGGAGCTCATTAGATTGCGGCTCCTGTTCATTTCTTCTTCATGGTCGGCGAATCCTACCCCACTTCTTTGGGGCCTTTAAGGCCGGTTTTGCCTTCGCGTTCCTGAAGCACCGCTGCCACATCAGCAGGCGTGACTCCTACTTCAGCCAGGGCAAACAGCGTGTGAAACAGCAGGTCAGCGGCCTCGGTCGCCAGCTCGGCGCGGTCCCCATTCTTGGCCGCTAGCAGCACCTCGCCCGCCTCCTCGCTGATTTTTTTCAGCACGCGGTCCAGGCCGCCGGCGTGCAGCCGGGTCACGTAGCTCTGTTCGGGCAGGGTGGCCAGGCGCTCGGTGATGGTGGCGTAAACGCGCTCCAGGGTGCCGTCCAGGCCAGTGTCCGGGGTGCGGCCCTCCAGCAGCGGCCGGTGAAAGCAGGAGTACGCCCCAGTGTGGCAGGCAGGGCCGCTTTGCTGCACGCGGTACAGCAGACTGTCACCGTCGCAGTCGGTTTGCACGGACACGACCTGCTGGGTGTGCCCGCTGGTCGCGCCCTTGACCCACTGTTCCTGGCGCGAGCGGGAGTAGTAGGTGGCTTCGCGGGTCGCCAGTGTGCGTTCCACGGCGGCGCGGTCGGCCCAGGCCTGCATGAGCACGGCGCCGCTGCGGGCGTCCTGAGTCACGACCGGAATCAGGCCGCTCTGGGGGTCAAAGGTCAGGGTGTCAGGTGAGAGGAGTTCAGCAGTCATGGGGTGCCCTCCGGGCAGGGAGTAAAGAGTGATACGGACTCCGATTGAATCGTTTGCAAAAACGATGAAATCCGAGCGGACTTGCAAAGCTCCGCAGCAGAGTGAGAAGGAGAAAAACGGGTTCCGGACGTGGAGTTGGCAAATCGGCGTCTTCCCGATTTGTTAACGAAACAAACGGAATCCGTATGAGCAGTGAGGAAAAGCTAACGGCCTCCGCCCACTCACCACTGACCACTCCCTTCTCGCCATTCCGGGCGTACAGCCAGCCCTTCACCCTTCAGGTACGTCTTGACCTGCGGCACCGTCAGCTCGCCGAAATGAAAGACGCTGGCGGCGAGGGCGGCGTCGGCGTGGCCGCCCGCTGGGCCGCCGCTCAGCACGTCCCGGAAGTCCTCCAAGCGGCCCGCCCCGCCTGAGGCAATCACAGGAATGTCCACGGCGCGGGCCACGGCGCGGGTGGCCTCCAGGTCAAAGCCGGCGCGGGTGCCGTCGGCGTCCATGATGTTCAGGCACAGCTCGCCCGCGCCCAGCGCCTGCCCACGCGCGGCCCACTCCAGCAGGTCCAGCCCCGTATCCACCCGTCCGCCCGCGCGGTAGACGTTCCAGCCGCCGCCGGGACGCCGCTTGGCGTCAATACTCAGCATCACGCACTGCGCGCCGTGGTGGTCGCTGGCTTCCCGGATGAGGTCGGGGCGGGTGATGGCCCCGCTGTTCACGCTGATTTTGTCGGCCCCAGCCAGGAGCAACTGCCGGAAATCCGAGAGGTGGTTCACGCCGCCGCCCACCGTCAGCGGCATCATGACCTGCTCGGCGACCCGCGCGGCCACGTCCAGCATCAGGCTGCGGCCCTCATGGGTGGCGGTGATGTCGTAGAACACCAGTTCGTCGGCCTGCTGCGCCTCGTAGGCCTGGGCTAGCGCCAGGGGGTCCCCGGCGTCGCGGTGGTTCTCAAAAAAACGGACATTCTTGACCACCCGCCCGTTTTGCACGTCCAGGCAGGGGATAATGCGCTTGGTCAACATGCGGACCAGTTTACGCGGCGCGGCGGCGCCCCGGACCGGGCCTGTCAAGAAGACGCCCCCCACATGCGGCGTGAATCCAGCAGCGCTGGACCACTCTTTCTTAAACAATCTTTAACGCTTCCTCATGGTCTTTGCTAGACTCTGGGTCACAGGCCGCTTTCCCTTGTGGACCTGCCGCTGTTCACGCCACCACCATTTTCCTTTTCTTCTTCTCTGCGGTGGATACTGCGCTCGTCTTCTGCCTGGTCGGCGGCGCATTCCGCTCCAACTCAAAGCTGTTGTTTGGGGGGTTTTGTGAGCCGCCATATTCTGCTGATTGACGACAACGCCAACGATGTCGAGCTGGCCCTGACGGCCCTGGGGGACACGGAGACGGCGCCCGCACAGGTGAGTGTGGCCCTGGGGGGCCAGGAAGCCCTGAGGCTGCTGCGCCGGGCCCGCACCGAGGGCGCCCTGCCCGACCTCGTGCTGCTAGACCTGAAGATGCCCCAGATGGACGGCCTGGCGGTGCTCGACGCCATCCGCGCTGAACCGGGCCTGGAAACGCTGCCCGTGGTGATGCTCACGACCAGCGGCGAAGGCCGCGACATCCGCGAGTCGTATGCCCACGGCGCCAGCGGCTACGTGGTCAAGCCGCTGGACTTCACGCAGTTCCGGGAAGCCCTGCGCACCATTCAGGCGTTCTGGACCACGCTCAACCGCGTGCCCCGGCCCTCCTGACCAAACATTCAGACTTCCGGCAGTCTGCCGGCGCCACCCCGTACCCTGACGCTATGCGTGTGTATATCGGCTGTGGAGGGTACAGCAACGAGGACTGGGCCGCGCCTGGCCTGCTGTACGAAGGCGTGCGCAAGGACGACTATCTGGCGACCTACGCCGCGCACTTTGACGCCGTGGAGCTGAACAGTCCCTTCTACGCCATTCCGGGGCTGAAGGCCTTTGAGGGCATGGCGCGCAAAAGTGGCGGTCACACCCGCTTTGCCGTGAAGCTGAACAAGGTCTTTACCCACGACCGCGCTCCCACCGACGCCGACTTTGACCGGATGCTGCAAAGCCCAGAGCCGCTGCGCGAGGCCGGGCTTATGGGGCCGTATCTGGCGCAGTTTCCCTATTCCTTTCACCGCACGGCGGCCAACCGCAAATACCTGCTGGGCCTAGCCGAGCGCTTTGCCGGGCACGAACTGGCCGTCGAGTTCCGGCACACCGAATGGGACAAACCCGAGGTGCGTGAAGGCATGGCCGAACACGGCCTGTTGTGGGTCAGCCCCGATTACCCACCGGCGGGCGGCCTGCCCGAGCCGCAGCTGCACGCCACGGGCGACGTGGGCTACTTGCGCCTGCACGGCCGCAACGCCGGCAGCTGGTGGGAAGGGCAAAGCGCCGCCGAGCGCCACGACTACCGCTACAGCCGCGCTGAACTGGACGAGTGGGCGCAAAAGATTGCCCTGGTGGCCGAAGACCTCTCGGAGCTGTACATCTTTTTCGAGAACACCACCAAAGGCCACGCCCTGAAAAACATTCCGGTGCTGCGCGAGGCCCTGAACGCCCACGGCGTGCCGGTGGCAACACCCGACCCAGCGCAGCGCTCAGGCGAGGACCGGCTGCTTTAAGGCCTCATGCCAGCAGGTCGCGGGCGATAATCAGCTTCTGAATTTCGCTGGTGCCTTCATAGATGCGCAGCAGGCGTTGGTCGCGGTAAAAGCGCTCTAAGGGCGAGTCTTTCATGTAGCCCATGCCGCCGGCCACCTGCACCGCTTGATCGGCCACTTTCGACAGGGCCTCGGTGGCGTGGTACTTGGCCACGCTCGCCATGCGGCGCACGTCCTGGCCCTGGTCGGCCAGCCAGGCCACCTTCTGCCACAGCACGCGGCTGGTCTGCACGGCAATGTCCATCTCGGCCAGCATGAACTGCACCGCCTGAAAGTTGGCGATCGGCTGGCCAAACTGCTCGCGGGTCTGGGCGTGCGCCACCGAGAGGGCCAGCAGGCGCGCCATGGCCCCGGTGGCGCGCGCGGCAATGCCCACCCGGCCCGCGGTCAGGATGCCCAGTGCCTCACGGTAGCCCTGATGTTCGGGGCCCAGCAGGTTGGCGGCCGGGACTTCGGCGTCCTGAAAGATGACCTCGGCGCTCAGGGCGCCCTTCTGGCCCATCTTCTCGTCAATTTTGCCGATGCTGACCCCCGGCGTGGCGTGCGGCTCGACCAGAAAAGCGCTCATGCCGCGCGTGCCCTGGTCGGGGTCCGTGACGGCGATAACGGTCAGCAGGCCCGCAGTGGGCGCGTTGCTGATGTAGTGCTTGGTGCCGTTCAGGACGTAGGTGTCGCCCCGCTTCTGGGCGCGGGTGCGGATGCTGGCGGCGTCCGAGCCGCTGCTGGGCTCGGTCAGGGCAAAGCCGGCAAGGCACTCGCCACTGGCCATGCGGGGCAAAAACCGCGCTTTTTGCTCTGGTGTCCCCAGGCGCACCAGCCCGCCCGTGCCGATGCTGGCATGCGCGCTGATGACCCCGCCAAAGCCCATATGGCCCTGGCCCAGCGCCTCGTAGGCGGCGCAGCGGCCCAGGGTGTTCAGGCCGGCGCCGCCGTACTCTTCTGGAATGCTCAGGCCAAACAGGCCCAGTGCGGCGGCTTCGCGCAGCAGCTCCTGCGGCACGCGGTTGTCGGCCTCGATCTCGTGGGCGCGGGCCTCGACCCGGCGCAGCATGAAGTCGCGGATGGTCGCCTGCAACTCGCGCAGGTCGCTGGGCAGCTCGAAGTCCATGTGCGGCCCAGTGTAGACCTGCTGGCCAGGGCCACCGGCCGGCAGCCATTGACACCCTGCGCCCTCCCCATTAAGCTGTGTGGGCCTGCAAGACGTGGGCGCGCGGTGGGTTTAGCTCAGTCGGTTAGAGCGCCGCTCTGTGGAAGCGGAGGTCGTGGGTTCAAATCCCATAATCCACCCCAGCCGCCCGGCCCCAGGTTTCGCGCCTGGGGCCGGCGCTTTCTTCAGCAGGTACCCACAAGTGTCAGGCAGGCAACCGTGTGCGGGGATGGCGGAATTGGTAGACGCACCAGACTTAGGATCTGGTTCCCGTAGGGAGTGAGGGTTCAAGTCCCTTTCCTCGCACCACACAGCAAAAGAGGCGGCCCTGAACTCCTTTGTTCAGGGCCGCGCCTCTGTCTGCGCCTGCCGCTGCAAATGCACTATGATGCTCGGCGGCATGCCGCGCGCCTGTCCCTCCCCTGGGCATGGCCGCGGCACGGCAGAAGAATCAAGAGGTAATGCGCCTGCCGGCCCTGCCTGGTGCCCTCCGTCCAGCTGGAGGAGGGTCTGGGCAGCCGGAACGCGGCGCAGACGGGAGACCCAATGGCAGAGCTGATGAGCAGAGAAGGCAACAAGGTGGAATTCAAGGTCACGGTGCCCGCCGCCGAAGTGAACCGTGCATATGACCAGGTGTGGGCCGGCCTGGCGCGCGACGTGCGCGTGCCTGGCTTCCGCCCCGGCAAGGCGCCGCGCAAGGTCATCGAAGGCCGCGTGGGCAAGGGCTACGTCGAGCAGGAAGTGCGTGACCGCCTGCTGCAGACCCACTACACCCAGGCCGCCCGCGAACTGAAGCTGAGCCTGGTGGACGCCACCATTGACCCCCAGACCCTGCAAAGCGGTCAGTCCTTTGAATTCATGGTCAAGGGCGAAACCTACCCTGAAGTCAAACTGGCCGACTGGAGCGGGCTGCAGCTCAGCGCCGCCGCTCCTGAAATTACCGACGAGGTCCTGGAGCGCACCCTCAGCGACCTGCGCGAGCGCAACGCCACCTTCGAGAGTGCCGAGCGTCCCATCGAGGCCAGCGATCAGGTCACCATCGAAGAAGAGGGCGAGGACGGCGGCAGCTACCCCGTCTACCTCGACGTGGCCGAGGCGCATGTGCGTGACGCCCTGCTGGGCAAGACCAAGGGCGACACCGTGACCATCACGGTGCCCGCGCACAGCCACGGCGACCATGAACACCCCGAGCACACGGTCACGGTCACGGTGGTGGACGTGAAGACCAAGCAGCTGCAGGAGCTGAACGACGAGTTCGCCAGCAGCCTGAACTTTGATTCGCTGGAGCGTCTGCGCACCGACCTGAAGGCCGAGCTGGAGCGCCGCGCGCAGCAGGAAGGCGACGCTGGCCGCCGCGAAGAGTTCATCACGGCGCTGGTGGAAGGCATGGAAGCCGATATTCCCCAGGCGCTGCTGGACCGCCGCCGCGAGTCTATGATGGAAGAAATCAAGGACGACCTGGGCCGCCAGGGCGTCAAGTGGGACGAGTACGAGAGCTTCATGCAGGAGCAGGGCAAGCTGGACGACTTCCTGGCCGACTTGGGCAAGAACGCCGAGACCCGCGTGAAGCGCGACCTGGTACTGGAGCGCCTGGCCGAGGACCTGAAAGTTCAGGTCAGCGACGCCGAGTTCAACCAGACCATGAACGCGCTGGCGCAGGCCAACGGCCTGAGCGCCGCCGAGTTGAGCAAGCAGCTGGGGCCGAATGGCATCAACTCGTACTACATCAGCCTGACCCGCGAGAAGGGCCTTCAGCAGGCCATGACGCAGCTGGCCGGTGGCCAGAGCGAGCAGGCCAGCACCGCCCAAGCCAACACGGCTGAAGACAGCGCCGAGCCGACTGCACCTGAATCGGCCAGCACCGAGGCGACCGAGCAGGCGGACATCACCGAAAGCTAAGCGGCTGTGGCCGGACCGGGGAAGCGTGCAGGTGGCGCTTCCCCGGTTTCTTTTGGTCCTTCCCACAAACTCTGAACTCGATTCATTGAACAGGCGTTCAAAGAATGTTACGGTGGGTGACATGAGTGATCCTTCTGTCTCGGCCCTGACGGCCCGGCCCAGTCTGGGCGTCACGGCGCTGGGCACCTACGCCCCCGAACGCGTGGTGCCCAACAGTGAATTCGAAACCCGCATGGACACGACGGCCGAGTGGATCGAGTCGCGCACCGGCATCCGCGAGCGGCGCTTTGCTGGGCCCGACCAGTACACCAGCGACCTGGGCGTGCTGGCCGTGCGCGACTTGCTGCGGCGTGACCCGGACGCCCTGCGCGAGGTGGACGCCGTGATCTGCGCCACCGTCAGCCCCGACGCCCTGATGCCCTCTACGGCCGCCCTCATTGCCATGCAGGTGGGCCTGGTGGGCGCGGCGGCCTTTGACCTGAGTACCGCGTGCAGCGGCTTTGTGTACGGCCTGAGCGTGGCCCAGGGCCTGATCCTGGCGGGCAGCGCCCGGCGCGTCCTGGTGGTGGGCGCCGAGGCCCTGAGCAAAATCGTGGATCCGAACGACCGCAACACCGCCATTCTGTTTGGGGACGGCGCGGGCGCGGCGGTGGTCGGGCCGGTGCCTGACGGCTACGGCTTTCAGGAATTTGTGCTGGGGGCCGATGGCAATGGGGGTGCCAGCCTGTACCTGCGCTGCGTGGCGCCGCGCCTGCCGGGCGGCTTTGAGATGTCCCAGTCGGTCGGCATGAACGGCCGTGAGGTGTTCAAGTTCGCCGTGCGGGTGCTGGGTGAAAGCGGCACCCAGGCGCTGGCCAAGAGCGGCCTGACGAGTGCCGACGTGGACTGGGTGATTCCCCATCAGGCCAACGTGCGCATTATCGAGGCCGCGATGGAGCGTTTTGGCCTGCCCATGAGCAAGGCCACCGTGAACCTGGACCGCTACGGCAACACCAGTTCGGCCACGGTGCCGCTGGTGATGCGAGAGGCCATTGACGACGGCCGCATTCAGGACGGTCAGCAGCTGCTGCTGATTGCCTTCGGCGGCGGCCTGTCGTGGGTGGCCGGCACCATGAAGTGGTGGGCAGGGGCGCCCAGCCTGCATTCCCGCACCCCTGAAGAAGTGGGGGCCTGGGCATGACGCCAGACGTGAGAATCGCCGCCCTCTTTCCGGGCCAGGGGTCGCACGCCGTGGGCATGGGGGCTGACCTGGCCGCCACCTTCCCCGAGGCGGCCGAGGTCTACGCCCAGGCTGACGCGGTGCTGCCCGGCCTGCGCGCCCTGATAGAAACCGGGCCGCTGGACGACCTGACCCTGACCGCCAACCAGCAGCCGGCCCTGGTGGCGGCGTCGGTGGCGGCCTACCGGGCGTGGCGGGCCCACACCGGCCTGACCCCTGCCTTCGCGGCGGGGCACTCGCTGGGCGAGTATTCCGCGCTCGTGGCGGCCGACGCCCTGAGTCTGGGAGACGCCCTGCGCCTGACCCGTCAGCGAGGCGAGCTGATGCAGGCGGCGGTGCCCGTGGGCGAGGGCGCCATGAGCGCCGTGATGGGCGACCCGGCTGTGGTGCAGGAGGTCTGCGCCGCACACGCTGGGGTGCAGCCTGCCAACTTCAATGCCCCCACCCAGACCGTGATTTCGGGGACCAGGGCGGCTGTCGAGGCGGCCGGCGCCGAGCTGAAGGCGCGCGGCCTGAAAGCCATTCCGCTCAAGGTCAGCGCGCCCTTTCACTGCACCCTGATGGACCCGGCGGCGCAGGGCCTGGCGCCCGCCCTACACACCGTCCGGTACGCGCCGCCGGCTTTTCCGGTGTACGCCAACGTGACCGCTCAGCCCACTACCGACGCGGCCCCGCTGCCAGACTTGCTGACCCGGCAGATCACGGGTGCTGTGCGCTGGGTCGAGACGATTGAGGCGCTGGCGGCGGCCGGGGCCGAGGTCTTTATCGAGTTTGGCCCTGGTAAGGTTCTGACTGGTCTGGTGGGGCGCATTCTGCCGGGCGCCCGTACGCTCAACGTGGGCACGGTGGAGCAGGTCCAGAGCTTTTCTCTGTGAGCCGCGACGAGCTGCGGCAGGCTCTGGCGGCGCGCACCGAGGAAGTGGCGGCGGTTGTTGAAGCCCTGGAGACGGAAGCTTTCTCCCGTGGGAGAGCTGACCAGTGGTCGCCCGCTCATCACCTGGACCACCTGACCCGGTCGCATAAAGTGCTGGCGATGGCGCTGTCCATGCCGCGGGACCGTTTCGGGTGGGGGACCCGCCCGGTAGGGACGCCAGGGCAAGCCTACGACACCCTCAGAGACGAGTACCTGCGGCGCTTGCGTGAGCAGGGCGTCAAGGCCACAGGCCGCTTTGTGCCGCAGCCGCATGGCGCGCAGTATGAGCAGCTAGACCAGTACCGCCAGTCCGTCGACTTGCTGGCCCATCACCTTATGGCCTATGTGAACGAGGCTGAACTGGACACGGCCACCCTGCCCCACCCGGTGCTGGGAGAGCTGAGTGTGCGTGAGATGCTCCTCTTTACGCTGTACCACAACGAACATCATCTTCGCGGCCTGACCGCACAGGAGCCTCTATGACCGACCTGTCTACCCCGCCTTCCCGCAAAGTCGCCCTGGTCACGGGCAGCAGCCGGGGGCTTGGCCGCGCTATGGCCCTGGGCCTGGCCCGTGCCGGCTTTGACGTGGCTGTGCATTACGGCCGCAATGCTGCTGAGGCCGAGGCGGTGGCCGCCGAGGCCCGTCAGAGTGGCGCCCGCGCCGAGGTCTACGGCGCCGACCTGACCGTCCCCGCCAACGCTGGCACACTGGTCGAAACGGTGATCAAGGAGATGGGCCGACTGGACGTGCTGGTCAACAACGCCGGCATCACCCGCGATACGCTGGCCATTCGCATGAAAGACGAGGACTGGGACGTGGTGCTGCAGACCAACCTTTCCAGCGCCTTTGTGGCCTGCCGCGCTGCCATTAAACACATGATGCGGGCGCGGGCCGGGCGGATTATCAATGTGGCGTCGGTGGTGGGCCTGACGGGCAATCCGGGACAGGCCAACTACGTGGCCAGCAAGGCGGGCCTGATTGGCCTGACCAAGGCGCTGGCCAAGGAGTACGGCGGGCGCGGCATTACTGTGAACGCCATCGCCCCTGGCTTTATCCAGAGCGACATGACGGCGCAGCTGCCGGACAACGTGCAGCAGGCGTACCTGGGCAGCATCCCCCTGTCCCGCTTTGGTCAGCCCGAAGAGGTCGCGTCCCTGGTGGCTTTTCTGGCCAGCGACGGCGCCGCGTACATCACGGGGCAGACGATCGGGGTGGACGGCGGCCTGAATCCCCACTGAGCATATGGAACAGTGAAGGATTGATGGAGAAGGGCCAGAGGACGGCTTCAAAGATGACGTTTGCCGTTTCAATACCTCAGAATTACGTCGAGGACGGCCAGAAAGCCCTCTGGTGTACCGGGATTGACCGTCAGGGCCGGGCCGGGCCAGCCACTGCCTCTTCCTGTTGACCCCTCTTCCCTTGAACTCCGTTCAAAGCCCCGGCCCCTTTTGACGCGCCACGTGTAGACTGGCGCAGACTTCAGCACGCAGGAGGTATGAATTTATGGCGACTTTTGACGATGTGAAAGACGTGATTGTGGACAAGCTGGGTGTGGACGCCGACAAGGTAAGCCCCGAGGCGCGCTTTGTGGAAGACCTGGGCGCCGACAGCCTGGAAACCGTGGAACTGATCATGGGCCTGGAAGACAAGTTCGGGATTACGATCAGTGACGAGGACGCCGAGGGCATCCGTACGGTGCAAAAAGCCGTCGAGTACATCGAAAGCAAGCAGTAAACCCGCCTGTTTTCCCTGAACAGGGACAAGCAGCGAGGACGTGAGGCGGGACGCGGCGCTTGGGTGCCGTTTCCCGCCTCCGATTCATCAGGAGGCACACAGATGGGCGTTTCAGGACTCAAGCGGGTGGTGATTACAGGGCTGGGACCGGTCACGCCCATTGGGGTGGGGGCGGGCGCCTTTGCAGAGGCCCAGCGCGCGGGCCAAAGCGGCATTGCGACCATCACGCGCTTTGACCCGGCCGACGTGGCCAGCAAGATTGCCGGAGAGGTCAAGGGTGACCTTGCGGCCTATGTCGACCCCCGTGAGGCCCGCAAACTTGACCGCTACGTGCAGCTGGCCCTGGCTGGCGCGGCGCTGGCGGTGCAGGACAGTGGGCTCAGTGAAGAAGAACTGCGTGGTGAACGCACCGGCACCCTGCTGGGCAGCGGCATTGGCGGCGTCAAGACCTTTGAAGACCAGGCCGGGATTCTGCATTCGCGTGGCGCGGGGCGCATCAGCCCCATGTTCATTCCCATGCAGATTGCCAACATGGCCACCGGGCATGTGGCGATGCAGTACGGCGCCACTGGCCCCAGCAGCACGGTGGTCACGGCCTGCGCCACGGGCACGGGCGCGATTGGCGACGCGGCGCGCTACATCCAACTGGGCCTGGCCGACACCATGATTGCGGGCGGCAGCGAGGCGGCCATCACGCCGATTGCCATCGGCGGCTTTTCCAACATGAAGGCTCTGTCCACCCGCAACGACGAACCCGAACTTGCCAGCCGGCCCTTTTCCGCCACCCGCGACGGCTTCGTGCTGGGCGAGGGTGCGGGCGTGGTGATCCTTGAAGAGTACGAGAAGGCCAAGGCGCGCGGCGCGACCATCTACGCCGAGGTGGTGGGTTACGGCACCAGCGCGGACGCCTACCACATCACCATGCCGGCGCCCGAAGGCCGGGGGGCCCAGGTCGCCATGCGTATGGCCCTGGCCACCGCTGGCGTAAACCCTGATCAGGTGGGCTACATCAACGCGCACGGCACCAGCACATACTTTAATGACCTGCACGAAACCCAGGGTATCAAGGCGGTGTTTGGCGATCAGGCGGCCAAACTGGCCATCAGCTCCACCAAGAGCATGACCGGGCATCTGCTGGGCGCGGCGGGAGCCATTGAGGCGATTGCGGTGGCGCAGGCCCTGAAAGATGGGATTTTGCCGCCCACCATTAACCTAACCGACCCAGACCCCGCGCTGGACCTGGATTACATCCCCGAGGGGGCCCGCGAGGCCCAGGTGGAGTACGCCCTAAGCAACTCGTTTGCCTTTGGCGGCCAGAACGCGGCCCTGCTGTTCAAGCGGGTGTAAGGACCAAGAAAGCCGCGCCCAGTGATCGACCTGGGCGCGGCGGTGCTGTTCTGGCTTTAGAGGCCTCGGTCACCGTCGCCGTGCACCTGATGCTGTAACTCGCTGGTCTCGCCGGAAGGCAGGTCGCCAGGGCGCTGGCTGACGTGGGGCGGGCCTTTCTCGCTGGGGGGCGTGTAGCCGGGGTTGGGGTCAATGCTGCTCAGGCGAGCTTCGGTGGCCGTGGCGGTCGAAGCGTTGATGCCCAGGCCAGAGGAAGGCACCAAGGCGTCTAGATTCTCGCCGCCCAGGCCTGCGACCGTCTGGGCGCCGGCAAATTCAGCGTCCTGGGGTTCGTGTTCCATGGCCACCACGTCGCGCGTGGCCAGGTGGTCAAATTGTCCCGTGACTTCACGCGCGCTGGGCACCTCCACGGGCACGTACTTGCCCTCGTCTGCGCTGCTGACGTGATCGTCGGCCGGCGTGGTGGTGTAGACCGTCTGGGCATGGTCCTTGGGGTCAGGGGTCTCGAAGCCGGTCTGCACGTTCGTGCCAGCCAGCTCGCTTGGGGGATCATGGCGGTCGTTGCTCATGCGTCCAGTGTGCGCCTGTGGCGCTTGCCCCTGCCTTCGGGCTTTCTTGAGGCACTCCGGCAGGAATCTTCAGGAATCTGCCAGGCGCCCGGCCAGGGCCGCGTGCCCTTCCTCGCGCGCAAAGTCGGCGGCCCGGCGGCCATCGGCGGTGGTGACCCCAGCGTCGGCCCCGTGTGACTGCAAGAAGGCCACCAGCTCACTGTCCCCGTTCTGGGCAGCGGCCATCAGGGGCGTGAAGTCATCCTGCTGCGCGGCGTTCACGTCGGCCCCGGCCATGACGAGCGCGCGGGCCAGGGCCGCGTGGCGTCCCGCCACCGCCGAATGCAGCGGCTGGACCCGCATAGCGTTCTGACTGACAGCGTTCACGTCGGCGCCGCGCGTCAGCAGCAGCTCAGCGGCCTCGGCGCGGCCAAAAAATGCGGCCAGCCCCAGCGGCGAAAAGCCGTCGGGACTGACCCGGTGGGCGGCCTCGGGGTCGGCGTCCAGGGCGTTTTGCAGCGCTGGGACGTTGCCCACCGCCGCCGCCTCGAACACCGTCAGCGGCGCGCCTTCCTCTAGCAGCACCAGCGCCATCTCGTGGCGGCCGTAATAGGTGGCGAACAGCACCGGCGAGACACCCATGGGACTGGCGGCTGTCAGCAGCGCCGGGTCAGCGCGCACCAGCTCACGCAGCAGCGCGGCGTCCTGGGTCTTGATGGCCAGAAACAGGGCCGCTTCCTGGTCGGTGGGGGCGTGGTCAGTCATGGATCAAGGCTAACGGCCCGCCCGGTCAAGACCAAGCGGGGCCGCCTGAGAAGCACAGGGTTACTGGGCGCGCACCACCACGGCAATGCCCATGCCGCCGCCGATGCACAGGCTGGCCACGCCGGTTTCCTTGCCCAGGCGCCGCAGCTGGTGAATCAGGGTGACCAGCACGCGCGCCCCGCTGGCGCCGATGGGGTGGCCCAGCGCCACCGCGCCGCCCGTCACGTTTACCCGCGCGGGGTCGGCCCCCAGGTCGCGCACCACGGCCAGCGACTGCGCGGCGAAGGCCTCGTTCAGCTCGAACAGGTCCACGTCGCTGACGCTCAGGCCGGCGCGGTCCAGGGCAATCGGCACCGCCTTGGCGGGTCCAATGCCCATGACGGCGGGGTCCACGCCGATGGCGGCGTAACTGGCGACCTCAGCCAGCACCGGCAGGCCATGGGCCTGGGCGTAGGCCTCGCTGGCAATCAGCAGCATGGCCGCGCCGTCGTTGATGCCGCTGGCATTGCCGGCCGTCACGGTGCCGTCTTTTTTGAAGGCAGGTTTCAGCTTCGCCAGCGCTTCGGCCGAGGTGGCGCGGGGATACTCGTCGCTGGCAAAAGTCGTGGGGCCTTTCTTGCCCGGCACTTCCACGCTGACCAGTTCGTCGGCAAAGAAGTTGCCGGCCAGGGCGGCGGCGGCGCGGGTCTGACTCTCCAGGGCGAAAGCGTCCTGGTCCTCGCGGCTCAGCTGCCACTGCGCGGCGATGGTCTCGGCGGTGACGCCCATGTGGTAGCCGCCGAACACATCGGTCAGGCCGTCACTGATGATGGAATCCAGGGCCTGGGCGTGGCCCAGGCGGTAGCCCTCGCGGGCGCGGGGCAGCAGGTACGGTGCGCGGCTCATGGATTCGGTGCCGCCGGCCAGATACAGCTGCCCGTCCCCGGCCCGGATGCCCTGCGCCGCGCTGACCACGGCTTGCAGGCCGCTGCCACACACCCGGTTGACCGTCAGGCCCGGCACATCGTGGGGCAGACCCGCGCCAATGCCAATCTGGCGGGCCACGTTCATGCCCTGCCCGGCCTGAAGGACGTTGCCCACAATCACGTCGGCAATGTCTGCGCCGTCCACGCCCTCCAGCACCGCCTTGGCTGCTGTGACGCCCAGGTCAGCGGCCGATACGTCTTTCAGACTGCCCATAAAGTTGCCAATCGGCGTGCGCCGCGCCGCCACAATCACCAGTTTGCTCATGCCCGGAGTCTAACGGGCGTTAGGCACAGGCGGGGTGTACTGGCCTGGTGACCGCCGGCCTGCCCGCCAGACAGCCCACATCAGCAGCGGTTGTAGGGGCAGGCGGCCCCAGGCCACCGCCGAGCTGACCTGAAACCGGTCACTGTCCTGCGCCATGTAGACGTTGGCTGGAAACACCGCGATTAGCAGGGCCAGCAGCCACCAGCGGGCCGCTGGCCGGGTCGCCGGGTGCAGCAGCCCCAGCCCGCCCAGGATCTCGGCCGCGCCACTCAGCAGTGTGGCGGCGCGTGGCCCGAGGGGCACCCACGGCGGCACGATCCGGTCAAAGGGCTTCGGGGCTAGAAAGTGCAGCGTTCCAGCCACGATAAAAACGGTGGCCAGCAGCAGCACCGCAGGAGAGACTCGGCGGGCGTTCATGCCCCTCAACCTGTCACACGAGGGGACTCGGTTTCGTGACCCAAGCGGGAGATTGCTGGCCAGCGCGGGTTCTGGCGAGCCGCCACTGCTTTTCTAGGTGGTCTTCAGGTCCGCTGAACTCGTGGAGAGAGGCGCCCCAACGGAGAGGAGCCCAGAGAGGCAACGAGCAAGCGCTAGAGACGGCGTGGCTTGGACCGAATCCTTCTGCTAGACCAAAAAAGAAGGAGCGCGTCGGCTCCTTCTCCTTTCTGCTCAGGTTAGCCCTGCTTGGTGGCTGGGACTTGGCGCGCTTCTTCGCGGTCGCGCAGTTCCTTGTCGCTCAGGCCGTCGTCGTTGTTGCGGGGGGCCATCGCCTCGCGGTCGTTGGCGCTTTTGAACGAAGGCTGGTTGTCGTGCTCGATCTCGTGGACCTCTTTCTTGTTGCGGTCGTAGTCCTGGGGCTGGCTGGTGTGGCCCTTGTTCTTGTCGTCTTTGTCTGGCATGGCTTCAGGCTGACAGGCGGGCCACACAGAAACCCCGGAATGACGTAAACAGCTGTTCAGAGATGAAGCGAGCCTCAAGCGGGCGCGGCGAACACCAGCACGCGCGGCGAGGTGCCGTCTGCTTCCCGCCAGCCGCCCTGAGCGCTGCCCAGCTGCACCCAGCCCCCGCGCTGGTACAGGGCAACGGCCGGGGCGCTGCGCTCGTTGACCTGCAAGATGGCCTGGGCGCCGGCTTGCCGGGCCTGCGCCGCCGCGTGCCCCAGCATCGCGCGGGCCACCCCCAGCCCCTGAGCGGCTGGCGTGACGAACAGCCGTTTGACCTCCAGATACGGCCCCGGCACGGTGACGGCCGCCAGCCAGTCGGGGGCCGGACTGCTCAGAGGAGAAAGCACTACCTGCCCCACGCTGTGCCCGCCCAGGCACGCCACCCAGCCGTCGCCGCGCCCGGCCACAAAAGCCTGAGGGTCATCTGGCCACAGCGAGGGGTAGGCCTGGGCTTCGTGTACGGCGCGCAGGGCCGACGCGAGTGCAGGCAGGTCACTGTCTTGCCGGGGGCGCAAGGTCAGGGCAGGGGAGACCACCCGGCCACTCTAGCCCCTCTGCTCTCCTAAGGGTGGGCGGTTTCAGAGTCCAGCAGGCCGCCCCGGTGCAGAGTGGTTGTGGTGAGACCCGGGGTCACTGGTGCCAGGTCAGGGCCATTGACACTTAGGTTCTCTCCGAGGTTTGCGGGGGTGAGCTACGCTGCTCGTTGATGCGGCTAGCGATTCTAGGAGACGTGCATGGCAACGCTTTTGCCCTGGCAGCAGTGCTGGCCGACATTCAGCGCCATGCGCCTGACTTGACCATCAATCTGGGCGACCAGGCCGAGGGCAGCGCCGACCCTGCCCGCGCCCTGGCTTTGCAGGCCGAGCTGGCGGCCGGGGGCGCCGTAGAGGTCCGCGGCAACAACGAGGAGAAACTGTGGCCGGGTGGGCGGCGCTCGCCGCTCTCTCTGGCTTACGGGGCGTGGCTGGCCGCCCAGACGCCGCCCGGAGCCCTGACCCGTATTGCGGGCCTGCCACTGGAAGCCCGCGCCCTGGACGGCGCTGTCTACGCCTGTCACGGCACGCCGCACAGTGCCTGGGAAAGCCTGCTGTGGGTCTGGGACCCGGCTGGCTTCTACCGCGCCCGCGAACCGCGAGACCTGCGCGCACTGGTTGAGCCTCTGGGGGCCGAGGTCGTGCTGTGCGGGCACACCCACCGGGCCGGGGCGACACGGGTCGGCGACACCCTGGTCGTTAATGCGGGCGCCGTCAGCGATCAGGTGGACGGCGATCCCCGCGCCCGCTGGACCCGGCTGGACCAGGTGGGCGGCGCCTGGCAGGTCAGTTTTCACGCGGTGGCCTATGACATTGAAGCGGCGGTGGCCTGGTCCTGCGCCCACACCCCCTTTGGCGAGGGCGAGGCGAAGTTGCTGCGCACCGGCACGATGGACGGGCGCGGCGACGGTGAGGCCGTGGGCTAAGCGCGCTACGCTGGGACCATGCGAATGCGGCAGTGGGCGGCAGTGGCAATGGTCATGGCCCTGGGGTGGGCTGGGGCGCAGACCTGCGGCGGAACAGAGGGCCTGCCTGTCGGCGTCAAGCCAGGCGTCTTTCGGGGCACGGTGGGCGGTCTACCCGTGGCGCTGCACCTCAATCCAGCGGGCGAGAGTGGGTATTTCTACGAGCGCCGAAACCTCGACCTGTGGCTGGAGGTGCGCCGCAGCGGCGCCACGCTGATACTGGAAGAAATGGTGCGCCGGGCCCTGGCCGAGCCGGCCGTGGTCACGGGCTGCTTCGCCCTGACTCCTACAGCCGGCGGATTGCAGGGCACCTGGCGCGCGCCGGGCAAGGCGGCCCTTGCCGTCAGGCTGACGCGCGCAGACCTGAGCAAGGTGCCCCTCAACCTGCCCAGCTCGCCTGGGTTGCTGGCCCTGCGCGCCGAGGACCCGCTGGCGTTCCTGAAGCTGAACCGCGCGTGGGTGAAGTCAGCGGATGGCCGCAGCGTCCGTGAGCCCCTGAGCCGCCTGACCTACCCGCGCCTGCCCGGCGCCAGCGCGGGGCTGAATGCCGCCCTGCAAGACCGGCAGCTGAAGCACGCGGCGGCGGCCCTGGCCTGCCGCGCCGCCCTGCCTGAAGACCTGCAAATCACCGAGGGCTATGACTTTGGGGCGGCTGTGACGCTGCAGGGCGCGCGGCTAGTCAGCGTGCAGGAATCGGTGTCGTACTACTGTGGCGGCGCCTATCCCGATGCCTACACCGAAGGGCTGATTCTGGACCGCGCCACTGGACAGCCGGTGCCTGTCAGCGCCATCTGGCCCACGTTGACCCCGGCCCGGCAAAAGGTGCTGCACCTGAAGGCCCTGAACAGTCGCCTGGACCCTGAATGTCTGGAGGTGCTGCAAAGCGCCGGCCCCTCCTTCACGGCCCACCTGACCGCAACTGGCCTGGCCCTGACCCCCTCGGGCCTGCCGCATGTGGTGGCGGCGTGTGCTGAGACGGCCACCTTGCCCTACGCCACCCTGCGCGCCGAAGCCAACATGGCGTCGGTCTATGCCCAGAGCCTGTACGCCAGATAAGACTCGGGTTCAATCACCTGGAGCAGCGGTTCGATCCCAACGAAGCGAAGGGAAAGCAGGCTGACGGGCGTGAAGGGTGTCCTCCAGTCCCGTTCCGCTGTGTTGGCGCGACAGACGGGAGCCAGCCACGGCAAAGAAAGAACCCCACGAGCGCTGGGCTCACGGGGCGGGCTGTGGGTAACCGCTTAGTCGCGGCTGCTGCCGATCCCGAACAGACGCAGGATGAACAGGAACATATTGATGAAGTCCAGGTACAGCGCCAGGGCGCCGTTGATGGCGGCCCGCTCGGCCATCTCGCCCTGAATGCCGCTCAGGGCCATGTTGCGCAGCATCTGGGTGTCGTAGGCAGTCAGGCCAGCGAACAGCAAGACGCCCACGATGCTGATGATCAGCGTCAGGCCCGTGCTGGCCACAAACAGGTTGACGATCATGGCCACGAACAGGCCCAGCACCGCGAACATGAAAAAGCGGCCCATCGCACTCAGGTCCTTCTTGATGATAAAGCCGGCCACGCTCATCAGGCCGAAGGTGCCGGCTGTGGTGGCGAACGCCGCCGTGACCGCACTGGCGTCGTAAGCCAGCAGCAGACCCGAGAAGGTCAGGCCAGTCAGCGCGGCGTACCCGATAAACAGGGCGCCGGCCACCGCGCTGTTCAGCCGGGCGGAAAACAGGCTCAGCACAAACACCAGTGCCAGCTGGGCCAGAAACAGCGGCATCCGCAGTTGGTACACCTGATACGCCAGGGCGTCGTTCTGCGCCGTCAGGAAGGCGACGCCGGCCGTTAGCGCCAGGCCGGCCGCCATCCACGAATAGGTGCGGGCCATGAACGTCCGGACGATGTCCGTCGTATGGGCAGTGGTGGGGTACGTTTGCATACACCTCAGAATACGGGGTGAGACGACGGCGCGTTCCCCAGATTTGCTCAAGATTCTGAAGTCTTGGGGCCCCGTGTCGGGAGCGGAGAACTCGGGACTACTCGCTCAGCAGCAGGGCCAGAGGAAAATCCTCCAGAATCTTGGCCAGCGGGGTCTTGTCGCCGTGCACACGCAGGCGCTGTCCGGTCAGGGCGTTGCGGTAGGTGCCGGCCGGCAGGCTCAGTTGCCGGTTGCCCCACACGTCGCCCACCGCCCAGGGCACCCGCTCGCGGGTCAGGGTCAGGGTCAGGCGGGGAGCAACCGTGATGGCCCGCTGGCCCGCGTGTTCGCGCACGAAGCCCAGCATGTGCCGGCCTCCGCCCAGCGGCGCGTAACTGCCGTGCCGGAACAGATCGGGCTGCTCGGCGCGGGCGTGCAGGGCGGCGCGCGTCACCATGACCTTCACATCGCCTGTGGGGTAGGCGGCCAGCAACCGCGCCGGGTCGGCGCCGCGTTCCAGTCGGCCCAGGGTGCGGCTCAGGGCCGGGTAGTCCACCGGCCGGCGGTTGTCGGGGTCCACCAAGCTCTGGTTCCAGCCCTCACTGCCCTGATAGGTGTCGGGCACGCCGGGGGCGGTGAGGCGCACCAGCGCTGCCGAGAGGCCATTGTGCGCGCCATAGGGGCTGATGCGGTCGTGGAGTTCGCGCAGCGAGGCCAGAAAGTCACTGTGGTCCAGCAGGCCCCGCACCAGCCGTTCCAGCGCGGCCTCGTACTCGCTGTCAGGGGCGGCCCAGCTGGTGCGCAGCTTGGCTTCGCGGGCCGCTTTGAGCATGTAGGCGCTCAGACGGTCGGCAAAGCCCCCCAGGTCACCGCGCAGCGGGTACGCGCCCAGGGCGTTTTGCAGCAGCGTATAGGTGTCCAGAGAGGTAGGCGCCCGGCCCAGGTCCAGGTCGGTTTCCAGGCTGCGAATCAGGGGCGACCAGCGGCTCAGGTAGGCGGCCCAGGTCTGGGGCATCTCGGACAGTACGCAAATCCGGGCGCGGGTGTCCTCGCCGCGCTTGGTGTCGTGGGTGCTGCCGCCCAGCATGGCGTGTGGCCAGTGGCGGGCACGGGCCTGGGCGGCCTGGTGAAAGGTGGTCAGCGGCGTGCCGTACAGCGCAGGGTCGCCGCCCACCTCGTTCAGTGCGACCAGGCGGCTGTAGCGGTAAAAGGCCGTGTCCTCGGCGCCTTTGGCCGTCACGGGGCCGGTCAGCTGCTGAAACTTCAGGGCGAACTCGGCGTAGGCGGCGCGGGTGGCCTCATCGGGGGCGTCCAGGGTCAGCACGGCTTGCAGGTACTCAAAGACGCTGGGGTCCAGCGCGGCGCCCTCCTGGCGGTTGTGGGCGGCGGCGTCGCGGATGGCGCGCTCAATCTTGGCGTTGTCCCCGCTTTCACGGCTGCCGTCGGGCCGCAGGTAGGTGCGGTACACCGGAAAGCTGGCGATGACTTCGCGGATGGCCGCCCGCAGCGTGCTGAGGGTGAAGTCGCGGGCGCGCAGGTCGGCCTCCGAAAGGCGCTCCAGGTGTTCGGCCAGCACGTTGACTTCGCCGGGCAGGCTGACGCGCTGAATCAGGTGCTTGCCCCGGTACAGGTGCTCGCCGTAACTGGTGCGGTCGCCGGTAAAGCGGCGGTAGATGGCACTCAGTTCTTCCTCGCTGCTCTGGTCCACAAAGGTGCCGCCCAGCTGCGCCAGAAAGTCGTAGCCGGTGGTGCCGTGAACGGCCCAGCTGGCGGGCAGTGTCTCGCCGGGTTCCAGAATCTTTTCGGCCACCACGTACAGGGGCCGCTCGCCCGTGAGGGTCACAGCGGGGTCCACGCCCAGCGCGTGCGCCGCTCCCGCCTGAAGCGCCCGGAAGTAACCGGCGGGGTCGTACAGGCCGTCGGTGTGGTCCAGCCGCACCCCCTGCACGAGGCCCTGGCGCAGCAGGTCAAACAGGGTGGCGTGCGCCCAGGCAAAGACGCGCGGGTCCTCCACGCGCAGCGCGGCCAGGTCGTTGATGTCAAAAAAGCGCCGGTAATTGATCTCCTCGGCGGCCACCTTCCACGAAGCCAGGCGGTAGTTCTGCTCGCTGACCAGGGCGTCCAGCCGCGTCTGGTCGCTGTTCACGCCCTCCAGCATTCGGTCGGCGGCGGCGCGTACCGCTGGGCTGCTGGCCAGCAGCGCGTCCACACGCCGGGTCATCACCTCGACCTCCTGGGCGCGGATGGCGCGGTCGGTATCGGTCAGGGCCGGCTCGGTGCTGCGCGGCAGGTTGTCCACCGAGCGGCGAATGCTGGCGAGTTCGCCCAGCGTAGCGGTCTCCACACCGGGGTCCAGCGCCGCCTGCACCCAGGCCAGCAGCAGCGCCACACTGCGCGGTGACAGCGGCAGCCGCCGCTCCCAGTAGCGCAGAGAGAAGGTGCCGCCGGACCGCTCCAGCGTCAATTCGCCGCGCTCCAGAATCCGGCCGTACTGGTCGCCCAGCACCGGCAGCAGCACCTTGCCGTCCAGCGCCCGCTTGAGGGGGTGCCAGGAGATATCGAAGAAGTGCGCGTAACGGCTGGCCTGCCCGTGGCGCAGCACGTCTTCCCAGTACGGGTTGTGCCCGCCCTGAATGCCCATGTGGTTGGGCACGAAGTCCACAATCAGGCCTAGGCCCAACTCGCGCGCCCGCGCAGACAGGCGCCGCAGCCCGGCTAGCCCGCCCAGCTCGGGGTTAATCTGCGAGTGGTCGGTGACGTCGTAGCCGTGAGGACTGCCCGGCGTGCTGGTCCAGATGGGCGAGAGGTAAATGTCCGTGATGCCCAGGCGCCTCAGGTACGGCAGAACCCGGCGCGCCGCCGCGAAGTCAAACCCGGCATGCAGTTGCAGGCGGTAGGTGGCCTGCGGGATGTGCGGTGCAGGGCTGGTCATGCGAACAGCGCCGCCTCACCGGGCTGCAGCGTCAGGTCGCTTAGAGGCGTGGGTCTGGCCGGGTCGCCTTCCGAGTGCAGCAGCACCCCGGCCGGCAGGTTAAACGGCAGCGCCAGCAGATGGGCGGGGACGGGCTGCGGCGTGAGGTTCCAGGCCAAGACCCGCTCGCCCTGCGGGGTCTGCCAGCGCACCCACAGGCCCTGCGCCTCGGCGCCGCTGACGCCAAAGGTGCCGGCCGACAGGCCCCGCCGCGAGCGCCAGGCCAGCACCGGGTCCTCGCGCCGCAGCCGCAGCAGCGTGCGGTAGAGCGCCAGGGTGCGGGCGTGGTCACCTTCCTCCCGCTCGGCCCAGTTCAGCTTGGCGCTGACAAAGGTGGCCTCCTGCTGCGGGTCGGGCACGTCCAGGGTGCTGAATCCCGAGAAATACGCGAACTCCTTGCGCCGGCCCTCCGAGACCATGTGGCCGAGTTCGCCGTGGTGGTCGCTGAAAAAGGGAAAGGGCGTACCCGCCATCCATTCCTGGCCCTGAAACAGCAGCGGCGTCATGGGCAGCGACAGCAGCAGCGTGCTGGCCCCGCGTACCTCCGCTACGGTGACGCCCTCGTGGTCTTGCAGGCGGTCGCCCAGGGCGCGGTTGCCAATCTGGTCGTGGTTCTGAATGCAGTACACGAAGCTGGGGGCCTCCAGTCCGTCAGCCGGGCGGCCCCGGTCGTGCTCCTCGCCCGTGACATTCCAGAACTGGCCCTCGTACAGCCAGCCCCGGTTGAGCAGCTGGGCCAGTTCGGCCGCGCCGCCCCGGTAGCCGCCGTAGTACCCCTCATGTTCGCCGGTCAGGGTCACGCGCACTTCATGGTGAAAGTCGTCCACCCAGATGCCGTCCAGGCCAGAGTCGGTCACCAGGTCGGGGAGGTTACGGTGGTCCTCGGCCAGCATCAGGTGGTGGCCGCCCAGCGCATGCACCTCGCGGGCCAGCTCCGAGAGGATGTGCTCGGGGCTGTCGTCCTGCATGCTGGCGGTGGCGTCCAGTCGCAGGCCGTCAAAGCGGTAATCCTGAAGCCACATCCGCGCGTTGCCGGTGATGTAGCGGCGCATGTGGGCCTCGGCGTAGTCCAGGCCCTGGCCCCAGGCCGTGTGAAAGCGGTCGGTAAAATACGAAGGGCTGTAGGCGCTCAGATAATTGCCGTCCGGGCCAAAGTGGTTATACACCACGTCTAAAAACACCGCCAGTCCCAGGCCGTGCGCGGCGTCCACAAAGGCCATCAGGTCTTCTGGACGGCCATAAGGGGCGTAGGGGGCGTACATGGCCACGCCGTCGTAGCCCCAGCCGCGCCCCCCCGGAAAGGCAGCGACCGGCATGACCTGCACCGCCGTTATGCCCAGGTCACGCAGGTAGGGCAGGCGGTCCTGCGCCGCCCGGAGGGTGCCCTGCGGGGTAAAGGTGCCCACATGCAGTTCGTAGAACACGCAGTCGCCCAGTTCCGGGCCGGTCCAGTTGGGGTACTGCCAGGCGTAGGCATCCAGGTCCACCACCTCGGCCTCGCCGTGAACCCCGTCCGGCAGAAAGCGGGCGTAGGGGTCGGGCAGGGCCAGGCCGTCCAGCATGAACAGGTAGCGGGTGCCGGCCCCCACGGGCAGAACGGCCTCGAACATGTGGTCCGGCAGAGCTTGCAGAGGGTGGTCCTGGCCGCCGACGCGCACCTGCACGTCCTTGGCCCGCGTACTCCACACCCTAAAGCGCGTGCGGTGTTTATCTGGCAGTAACTGTGCGCCCAACCGGGAGCGTTGCCTCGCCGTGTTCGGCACCTCTGAGGTCGTCATGAAGCCCCCTCCTTGAACCGCTGCACCTGTCGGCACAGCAACCCTGTCAGGGTAAGGAACAGGCCCGGTTTCCCTGTGAGAGCAGCCTCAAGACAGGGAGGCCACAGCGCTGAGAGACAGGAACAGTTCAGCTCAAGCGAAGTCTTTCCGCACTGCATGTTGCAGAGATGCCTCGTTCGGTAGCGGGAAAGTGCCCGGCGAACGGCTATTCAGGCGCAGAGGGCTCCGCCGAAACGCAAGAGCCACCTGTCTTAGCGCAGTACCTCCCAGCAGCCGAGACGGGAGGCTTGTTCGGCAACGCAATATCGGTGGGCTGACAAAATCTGCTCTGGAGGGTTCAGCTCCCACCAGGTTTCGCTTCAGTCGCATCTAGCGAACCTCTGGACAGAGCGCTGGGCCACTCCTCATCAGGCAGAATCACAAAAACGCCCACCCCCAACTGGGAGTGGGCGCCCACACCGTCTCTTTAGCCCTGGCTGGTGTTGCCCCGGCGGCCCCGGCGGCGGCGGCGGCGCTTGGCGTCCTCGCTGTTGGCCTGGGCGGCGCTGTCCTGCGGGGCGGCGGCTTCGCGCACAGGGGCGCGGGCCTCGTCACGCACTTCCTCACGGTTGGCCTGCTGGGGCCGGCCCCCACTGTTCGGGGTGCGCCCGTTGACCCGGCCTGCGGCGCCCCGGTCACTGCCGCCGCGCGTGTAGCCCCGCCCACCGCGTTCGGTCCGGCCGCTCAGGGGACGGCCCCCACTGCGGCTGTAGCCTCCGCCGCCCTGACCTTCCTCGGGCGGCATGTTCTCCAGGGTCCAGTCGCCAAAGTACATGCGCTGCACGGTGATGTTCACCGGGCGCAGATGTTCGTTACGCGGGCGCTCCAGGGTAATCACGCGCCGGGGCCCCCGGCCCCCGCCCATGCCGACCCCGCCGAAGGTGCGGCCCTGTGGGCGGCCTCCTTGACCCTGGACAGCGCCGCCCTGCCCTTGCCCCTGGCTGCGGCCCCGGCTGGGCCGCGCGCCACCGGCTGAGGGCGAGAGGGTGGGCCGGGGTGAGGGGTCGTCCAGCGTGAATTTCTTGGGCTCGCTGACGGGCACGCTCTGCAACTTCTCGCGCTTTTCCTGCTCGCGGTCCTCGCGGCGGCGGGCGCGCGGCTTAACGGGTGAATCCATATCGGTCTCCTGATGAATGTCGCCGGGTCGGAAGTCCGGGCTCTCGGGGTCGGCCAGGGTGAAGTCGGTTTGCCGGGCCAGGGGGTTGACGGCGTGAATGGTGACGTGAACCGGGTCGCCCAGGCGGTAACTGCGGCCCCGGCTGCGCCCACGCAGAATCTGCGCGTCTTCCAGATAGACGTAGTAGTCGTCGTCCAGGTGGGAAATGTGCAGTTTGCCTTCCACGCCGTTGTCCAGCGCCACGAACAGGCCGCTGGCGACCACACCCGACACGTTGCCGAAGAACGACTCGCCCAGGTGTTCCTGCGCCCACTTGGCCTGGTAGTACTTGGTCAGGTCGCGCTCGGCTTCGCTGGCGGCGCGCTCGCGCTCACTGGTGTGGTCGCCCATGCCGGGCAGGCGGGCCTGAAGCTGCGCGACTTCGCGGCCTCCCGCTTTCAGTTCGCCGCCCAGCATCCCTTTCAGGACACGGTGAACCAGCAAGTCGGGATAACGGCGAATGGGCGAGGTGAAGTGCAGGTACTCCTCAAACGCCAGCCCGAAGTGCCCCAGGTTCTCTCCGGCGTACTTCGCCTGCTGCATCGAGCGCAGCAGCAGCGTGTTCACCACGCTCTCGCGGGGGGTGCCGCGCACCTGCTTGAGCACTGCCTGGTAGGCCTGCGGGGTCGGTTCGCCGCCCGGAAAGGCCAGGCCCAGCCGTCCGATGGCGCCGCTGACCTCCTGAAAGCGCTGCAGGGTGGGCTCTTCGTGGATGCGGAACAGCGCCGGAATCTCGCGCTGGAGGAGTTCGTGAGCCACGACCTTGTTGGCCAGCAGCATCAGGTCCTCAATCATGCCGCGCGCCGTTTCCTCGCGGATAGGAATGAGTTCCATGCGCCCGTCTGGGCCCACATCCACCTTGACTTCCCGCAATTTAAAGTCCAGCGCGCCTTCGCGCAGCCGCTTCTGACGCAACTTGGTCGTGATCTTCAGCAGCAGGTGCAGGTCGCCTTCTAGGTGGCGGGCGTGGTCGGGCAGCGTGGCGGTGGCCTCGCTGTAAGCCTGCACCTCGTCGTAGGTCAGCCGCGCCTTGGAATTGATGACGCTGGGGGCCAGCTGTACCTTCAGAATCTCGCCCTCGGCGGACAGCTCGACCATCGCCGTCATGGTCAGGCGGTCTTCGTAGGGCACCAGGCTGCACACGCCGTTGCTCAGGTGTTCGGGCAGCATGGGCAGCACACGGCCCGGCAGGTAGACGCTGGTGGCGCGGGCATAGGCTTCATCGTCCAGCGGCGTGCCTTCCTGCACGTAATGGCTGACGTCTGCGATATGCACACCGACCACAAAGGTGCCTTCGGGCGTGGGCTGAATGTGAATGGCGTCGTCAAAGTCTTTGGCGTCGCGGCCGTCCACCGTGAAGATGTTGAACCCGCGCAGGTCCAGACGGCCCACCAGGGCTTCTTCGGGAATCTGAGTGGGGATGGCGCCTGCCTGCTCCACCACTTCGTCCGGGAAGTCGCCGCGCAGGCCAAACTTCACGATCACGGCTTCGGTTTCGGTGACCGGGTCGTCCTGCTCGCCCAGCACGCGCGTGACCTGGCCAAAGACCTCGTCTTCGCCGGTGTTTTCCGGCCAGAACAGATCGGTCACCACGCGGGCGCCGGCTTCCAGGCCGTCCAGGCCCTCGGGCAGCACCAGAATGCGGTGGCGGGCACGGTGGTCGTCGGGTTTCAGGATGGGGTGGCCGTGGTGGTACTCCAGGGTGCCCACCAGCTGCTTGTAGGCGCGCTGTACGATTCGCACCACGCTGGCCCGCGGGTTGCCGTCGCCGCGCTGGCCCCGGCGGGAACTGCCTCGGCCCCGGTCATCCCGGCTGTCGCCGCGCCCTTCCATCCGCACAAGTACGATGTCGCCGTTCCAGGCTTCCAGCGTCTGCTCAGCCGGAATATAAAAGTCCTCGCCGCCGCTGTCGGGCACCACAAAGCCGAAGCCTGCCGATGACGCCTGAAAGCGCCCGCGCACCAGGCTCATGGCTTCCGGTAGGCCATAAGTTTTCTTGCGGGTGCGGATGACCTCGCCGCTGTCCACCAAGTTTTCCAGCAGATCGGTCAGGTCACGCCAGTTCCCCAGACGCTGAATGGTCTGGCGAGTAAAGGTGCGTTCCAGGTCACGGACATGCACCGGGCGGCCCAGTTTGCGCAGCTGTGCCACCACGATGTCGCGCTCGGGGTTGGCGGTGGCCTCCTCTGAGGCTTCGGCGGTGCTGGCAGGCTCATCGGTCTGCGGTTCGGGGAGAGCTGGTTCAGCAGCCGGGCGGGCGGGGGCTTCGGCCACGTCTGTGGCCGCCTCAGCAGCCTTACGGCGGCCCCGGCGCGGCTTGGTGGGCAGCGTGACGGGCTCGGGGTCCAGGGGCGTTACGGGGACCGTCTCCACGACCGGTTCCGTGCGGGCCTCGGCCTCAGGGGTGACGGCTTCGACGCCGCTGAGCACCTCGTCCAGCAGGGCGTCGGGCAGGGCCGCCTTGGGCCTGCGCCCCCCGCGCCGCTTGGGCACGGCCAGAATGACGGGGTCAGGCACGGGCGGCGGCTCCAGCGCCTCGGTGATGCTGGGGGCCTCGGCCTGGGGAGTCTCGGCCGCGTCTGGGTGGGTCTCCGCCGCTGGCGCGGCGGTCGCTAGGTCGGCGGCCTTGCGGCGCCCCCGGCGCGCTGGTGGGGTCAAGGGCAGAGCTGCTGGCGGCGCTGGGTCTGGCTCGGTCAACACGGCCGGTTCCGCATCCGTCAACGTCACTGGCTCAGAAGCCGCCTGGGCTGCTTTCCGCCCCCGAGTTTTGCGGGGTACGGGGGTTGAGGTCGGCTCTGACTCGGTGGGTTCGGGCGTGGGCAGCACGGCCTGGGGTTCAGGCTGGGCTTCGGCGACAGGTTCAACCTGCTGCGCCTCGGCCACAGCGGTCTTTTGCTTGGCGCGGCGCGGGGTGACCCGTGGGGTCGGGGCCGGCTCGGTGACCGCAGGGAGCGTCTCGGCCGGCGCCGCTGCAAGGACTTCGGCTTCCGGCTCAGGCTGTTTCGTGGTCCGGCGCGGCGCGCGGGGGGTGCGGGTTGGGGCCGCCTGCTCGACTTCGGCCGGCTGGACCGGTGTTTTCCGGCGCTTGGCCGGGGTGGGGGCAGCATCTGCTGCGGGGGACGCGGCCTTGCGCCGCTTCGGGGTGGTTTGACTCTGCTCGGTGCCGGTATTCGCGGTGCCCGGCACCGTTTCCGCTTTTTTCGGTTTCGGCATGAACGTTCCTGGTACTTCAGAGACGTGCCCGTGAGGGTGACCTGTGCGCGGCCTGCTGGGCCTTTACCCGGCATCTGGCGCGCGCCATCCGCCCACGGGGACTGGTGTTTTCGCTTCCTCGGGTGGCGCCCGGCCCGGCAACAGGCGCTGTCTGCGCGCGTGTTGTCTGGGGGCGCTGTCCTGAACCCGGCAGCCCGCTCAGCATAACATGAGTGCCCTGGGCAGGTCTGACGTGAAGTTTACGCTTCAGGCAGGTGGACCCAGCCGCTCAGCGGCGCGTGGTCACTCAGGCGGGCGTCCCGGTGCGCCTGAACGCCGCTGACCTCCACCCCCGCGCCCAGCAGGTAATCAATGCGCCAGCCGACATCGTTGGCATAGGCGCCTGCACGGTTGCTCCACCAGGTGTACGCCGCCGCCTCGCCCAGGCAGGCGCGGTGGGTGTCGGTCAGGCCGCAGGCCAGGTGACGGGTCATCCACTCGCGCTCCTGCGGCAGAAAGCCGCTGCTTTTGCCGTTGCTGCGCCAGTTCTTGAGGTCGAGGTTCTGGTGGGCAATGTTGTAGTCGCCGCCAAGAATGAGGGGCCGCCCCTCGGCCAGCAGGGCGGCCGTCCAGGCCTGATAGTCCTCCAGAATGCGCTCCTTGAAGCCCTGCCGCTCAGGGCGGCTGCTGCCGCTGGGCAGGTATACGCTGGCAAATCGCACGCCGCCCACCACCGCACTCAGCACGCGGCCCTCGGCGTCCAGCTCGGCGTGGGGCAGGCCCACGCGCACGTCACTGAGCGGCTGGCGCGCCAGGATCGCCACGCCGCTGTAGCCGGCCTTCTGCGCCGGAAACCACGCCCCGCTGTAGCCCAGGTCCGCCAGGGCGTCTGGCATGGGGTCGGCGCGCACCTCCTGAAGGAGCAGCACGTCCGGCGCTTCCTGGGTCAGCCAGTCGCGCAGGCCCCGGCGCAGGGCGCTGCGCAGTCCATTGAGATTCAGGGTGGTGACCTTGAGTGTTGCGGCCTGTGTCATGGCAGGGGGCAGCATAGAGCAGGGTGCGCCGGACCTTCACCTCCTCCTGAGGATGTCTTCAGGAAACATAGAGATGCGGCGCCTGGGGGGTCTGTTACGCTGCGGCCACTATGGTCGAGATCAAGTTCCGCAACGAGAGTGACGGTCAGGAATTCGAGATGACCCATCCCAAGGCGGCCCGCGTCCTGAGCGACATTCAGGCCTGGGCGCAGCTCAACGCCTTCGAGCACGTGGTGTTCTGGCGTGACCCCGAAGACGCCCACAAGCTCTGGGTGCAGCTGGGCGACGACCGCCTGAACTACTGGATTCACGACAGCACCTTTACCGAGGGCAAGCACGACACCGTCGAGATGCAGATGGACTACGCCCGTGGCGCCCAGCGCCGGAGTGCGGCGGGGTACGGGAAGTTCGATAAATAGGGAGTGGAGTGTGGGCAGTGGTGAGTGGGCAGGGCTTTTCCTCCACTTACCACTTCCCACTTCCCACTTTCTTTAAGCGCCCCGCTGCCTCAATCAGCACCTCGGGCGGCTGCACCAGGGCAAACCGCACGAAGCCCTCGCCCTGACGGCCAAAGGCGGCGCCGGGACTCACGGCCACGCCGGTGTCTTCGGCGGCGCGCACAGCAAACGTCACGCTGTCGGTCAGGCCGGGCACGCGCGCCCAGGCGTACATGCTCGCCTGGGGCCAGGCCACTGTCCAGCCCAGGTCACGCAGGGCCGGCACCAGCGCGTCGCGCCGGGCCTCGAACACGGCGGCGCCCGCGCGGCCCACCTCGTCCGGCAGGGTCAGGGCGCAGGCCGCCGCGCGCTGAATGCCCAGGTACGGGTGAAAATCCACGCTGCCCTTCACGCGGGCCAGGGCGGCGATGGCGCCCGCGTCCCCCGCCGCAAAGCCCACCCGGAAGCCGCCCATGTGGTGCGTCTTACTCAGGGAATGCAGCTCGACCACGCCGGTCAGCTCGGCTTGCAGGGCGCTGGGCGCGCGGTAAGCACCAAAGGTCAGTTCGGCGTAGGGGTGGTCATGAATCAGCAGCGTGCCGCGCTCACGGCACCACGCGGCCACCGCCGGAAAAAAGGCCGGGTCCACCACCGCTGAAGTCGGGTTGTTGGGGTAATTCAGCAGCAGGGCGCGGGGGCGCACGCTGGCGGGCACGGCGTTCAGGTCAGGCAAAAAGCTGTTCTCGGCACGGAGCGGCAGCGGCACCACCTTCAGGCCGGCGACGGCCGCCGCGCCCAGATACGGGGGATAACCGGGGTCGGGCAGCAGCAGAGTGTCACCGGGGTCGGTGACGGCCAGCAGCAGGTGGGCCAGCCCTTCCTGCGCGCCAATCAGCGGGAGCACCTCGGTGTCGGGGTTGACCGTCACCCCAAAGCGCCGGGCCAGGTAAGCCGCCGCCGCCTGCCGCAGCGGGGCCGTGTCGCTGAAGAGGGGATAACGGTCATTCAGCGGGTCGTGTGTGGCCTCGCGCAGCGCGTTCAGCACTGGGGCCGGGGGCCGCAGGTCGCTGCTGCCGATACTCAGGTCAATGATGGCCCGGCCCGCTGCCCGCGCCCGCGCTTTGGCCGCGTCCATGAGTGCAAAGACGCTGCCCGGCACCGCTCCTGCCCGCTGTGAAGCCCACATGCTGCCCAGGGTAGAGCATGGCCCGCACGAAGCAGCGCCCCGGGCCAGAAGGCTGGGGCGCTGCGCGTCGGTGCTGTCTTTAATTGCCCATGTCCACGCCGCCGTACACCGGAATATTCACGGTGGTCAGCACCTGTTCGCCGGACTTGACCGCAATGCTGGCCACCTCGTTGACCAGGACGCTAGTGTCGTCGCGGGCCACCGTCACGTACAGCAGGGCCGTGTCGCCCTGACGCTCCACGCTGTCCAGTGTGATGGTGGTGCCGTCACGCAGACCACTCACGGCAATCGTCAGGTCGTCTGGCAGCGTGCCGTTCATGGCGGTCAGCGGCACTTCGATGGCCAGCCAGCTTGATTCGGTGTAAAGCCCTTCGTACTGCATACCGTTGCCGTCCGTGGCGTAGGCGCGGGTGGCCGAGGCGGTGGAAACGGTGAAGCTCAGCAGGGTAATGGCGGTCAGCAGCAGCTTTTTCATGGGGTTCTCCTTCGTTCCGGGGTGCGGCGCTGTGGCCGCTTCCCTTTCCTGCCCAGAGGATGCGGCCCGGCTGTGTAGAGGCTTTGCAGGGTATGTGCAGATTTCTCGAAGCCTCTCTGACGAGGGGTCCCTGGACCGGGTGGAGGTGCAAGGCGCCGCAGAGCGGGGGATGGCCGTCAGGGATGGGTGAAGAAGACTGGCTGATGACGCTGTCCCGCGCTCAATGCTGCGGAAGACCGGTGTGGTGTCCCTGGGCCCAGTAGCCTGGGGGCATGGCCGACGCCCCTGCGGTTCTGACCGCCATGATTACGCCAGCGGTCCTGATCAGCGGGGCCGGCACCCTCCTGATGAGCACCAGCAGTCGCCTGGGCCGCGTGACTGACCGCGTGCGCCACCTCACAGCGCGCTTCAAGGTGCTGGTGACCGAAGAGGGGCGGCAGGAAGCGCTGGCCCGCGAAGAAAAACGCCTGATTGTCAAGCAGTTGCCGCGCCTGGCCCGCCGCAGCCGCATCATTGTGCAGGCGATGACCGCGCTGTATCTCGCGGTGGCCCTACTGGTGCTGACTAGCATCCTAATCGGCGGCAGCGCCCTGCTTCATCAGGAGGCCGGGCCGGTGCCGGTGGTCTTGGCGATTGCTGGAGCCGCCGCTCTGGCCTACGGTGCCCTGCTGCTAAGTTTTGAAACCCGGCTCTCGGCCCGCACCACTCGGGAAGAGATGAAGTTTCTGGTCACGCTGGGTGGCCACTACGCCGGTCTGTACGACGAACGCCTGCTGCGCGAGGTCAGTGAGCAGATCGGGCAAGAGGGGAGAGGGGCGTAGGAACCCCCACTGGCGGCGCTGGCAAACTGGCGTGCTCAGCCCTGGCCGCTGGGCTAGGGTGGAGGCGTCTGTTTTTCTTTCTGCTCCAGTTTTCCTGAGGACCCCTATGACCAAACGTATGTTGCTGACCGGCTTGACGGCGCTGCTCGCGGCCTGTGCTCCCACGCCTCTTCCTGCTGCCCCCACCCCGGCCGCTTCTCACCCAGCGGGCCTGTACGAACTTCAACTGCGCGTGACCGATCAGGGCGTGGGGCAGGCCAGCTTGCGCCGCGTGGACCCCGGCGGCCTGTTGAGCGGCCAGGCACTCATCGCTGCTGGCGACCCGGTGCAACTGGGCGCGCAGGCCATCACCACCCAGACCTTCACCACACGGAAGAACGGCGCGGATATCCGGCACATCAGCACGACCTTTGCGGCGACCAATGTGACGGCTTCGGCGCTGCAGAATCTGACCTTGCTGCCGGTGGTCCTCACCGACACCGACGGCGACCCGGAGAACAACGCCACCGCGCCTACCGTGGCGGGGACACCCTTTCGCAGCGTGCGTCTGTTTGACGGCAGCGACGCCTCAGGTCAGGCCGCCTCTATCCGTCCTGTGCAGGGACAGCAGGTCAATGTGCAGACGGGCGAGAGCACCGATAACCCCGCCGCGACCCTGTTCTTGTCGGGCCTGAACGTGGCGAGTCTGGGGGCCACCCCACCCGCTGGCCTGAGCATGACGGTACAAAATCAGGGCTGGCTGGCCGCAGAGACGCTGGCGCAGGGGGCCACCGTGCCGGTGACCTTTGCCGTGGACCTGCCCATTGACCGCAGCAATACCCGTGGGCAGGCGTTCAGCTTCAGTCTGATGTTCACCGCCGCGCAGGACGTGACGAGCAGTGAGGTGGGCCTGCCCGCCGACCCGGCGGTGGTGCGCGGCACCCTGCAGGGCTGGACGAGGGGCGCAGGCTATGAGCTCAGCGAGGAGTATATGGCTGAGTCTGGATGGCTCAGGCGGCGCACCGTTCCAGTTGCGGCAACAGGGAGCATTGATCTGTCTCTGCAAGGTCAGGAAACCAGCCAACTGTTCCCATTTCTGGATGCTGACTGCCCTGTGCAGGGCGAGCAATCTGCCCCGAACGTCCATGTGGCCTGGCCTTATCTGGCTGTCTACAGCGCGCAGGGCGACCGACTGGGTCAGGTGCGGGAGGTGGACACAACTAACAAGCCAGTGCGCCGCCTGTATGCTGATGCGCCCCTGCGGGTCAAGGGCACCGCGCCCTGCCAAAGCCTGCCCGAGATAAGTTTTGAATACGACCTCACCCTGCAACCAGGCTGGAATCTGATTACTGAGACACAGCGCCGTGTGGGGGAGAACTTTATCGTCCGCTACCAATCCCTGCCCAGTGGGACACGCACTCGCCTGCGCTCCGTTCAGTCTGGCCCCTGGGTCAGGGTCGCCTCGCCCGAGTTTGGCAGCGAACTGAACCTCCGCGCCGGTCAGCCGCTGGCCGTGCCGTTCCAGCTGTTCCAGGACGGTGGCGTCAGCGGCCCCGTGACGGTGACCAGCAGCCTGCCCGGCGTGTCCGTCACGCCAGATACGCTCAATCTGCCGGCGCTGACCGGACAGGCTTTGGGGGTCCAGGCCGTCACAACTTCATTGACCTTGACGGCAGACGCGGGGCTGGCTGGGTTTTCCGACCCTCTGACCCTAACTTTCTTTCAGAATGGACAGATTGTGGGCCGGGTCAGCTACCTTCTTACCGTCACCCCCTGAAACCAGCACAGAGAAGCCCCCACCCGTTTCCAGGTGGGGGCTTCTCTGGTTGCCTGTGGCTCTTCGCCATCAGGCATCGGCGGTTAGCTCGTGTACGTCACGTTGTCGTTCACGGTGCCGGGGCGGGTGTCGTCGTAGGAGCGGTTGCCCGTCACGGCGTCGGTGCTGGTGCTACCTTCACCGTACTTCTCCAGCGTGCGGTCGTCGGCCACCTGCATCTCGCGGACGGTCATCAGACCCGTGCCAGCGGGAATCAGCTTGCCCAGAATAACGTTTTCCTTCAGGCCGATCAGGTCGTCCACCTGGCCCTTCATGCTGGCTTCGGTCAGCACGTGGGTGGTGTGCTGGAAGCTCGCTGCCGACAGCCACGACTTGGTGGTCAGGCTGCTCTTGGTGATACCCAGCAGCACCGGCTTCCAGCTGGCTGGGGTGGTGTCTTCACCCAGCGCGTCGTTGGCCTGATCCACTTCCCAGCGCTCGACGGTCTGGCCTTCGAGCAGCTCGGTGTTGCCGCCGTCGGTCACTTCGACCCAGCGCAGCATCTGGCGCACGATGATTTCAATGTGCTTGTCGTGCACCTTCACGCCCTGGCTGCGGTATACGCGCTGCACTTCTTCCACCAGGTAACGCTGGGCGGCGTCGGTGTCTTTGTACAGCAGCAGGTCGTGGGGGTTGATGGCCCCGCGCGTCAGGGCCTGGCCGGCTTCCACGCGGTCGCCGTCGCGCACGATCATGCGCAGGCTCTTGCTGATCTTGGTGGCGGTTTTGGAGCTGTACTGGTCGTCGTCGGCCTCAATTCGCACGAGGTAACGCTCTTCCTCTTCCTCAATCCGCACGGTGCCGTCGCGGTCCGCCACAGCCGCGCTGGTCTTGGGCTTGCGGGCCTCGAACAGTTCGATCACGCGGGGCAGACCCATCGTGATGTCGCCGCCGCCGCTGCCGGCCACGCCCCCGGTGTGGAAGGTGCGCATGGTCAGCTGCGTGCCGGGCTCGCCGATGGATTCGGCGGCCACCACGCCCACGGCTTCACCCATGCTCACAGGCTTGGCCTGCGAGAGGTCGTAGCCGTAGCACTTCTGGCACACGCCACTCTTCACGCGGCAGTTCAGCGGGGTCCGCACGAAGACGTGTTGCAGGGTCTTGGCACTGCGGGTGATCGCCTTCACGTCTTCCAGGCTCAGCATCTCGCCGGCTTCGATGGTACGGCCCTCGACTTCCACGGAGTCGGCCAGGGTGCGGCCATAGATGCTGGTCTCGATCTCGCTGGCCTTGCGGGTGCGCCACTCGCCGGTACGCTCATCCAGCGCGCCCAGCGGCATGGAGGTGTAGTCGGTGGTGCCGCAGTCCACGTCGCGCACGACGACTTCGTGAGCCACGTCCACCAGCTTGCGGGTCAGGTAGCCGGAGTCGGCGGTGCGGAGCGCGGTGTCGGCCCCACCCTTGCGGGCGCCGTGGGTCGAGATGAAGTATTCCAGCACCGACAGGCCTTCACGGAACGACGCCCGGATCGGCACCTCGATCGTGCTGCCGTCGGGGCGGGCCATCAGGCCGCGCATCCCGGCCAGCTGGGTGATCTGCTGGGCGTTACCACGCGCGCCCGACAGGCTCATGATCCACAGCGGGTTGAAGGGGTAGTTCTTGCCGAAGTTGTCGAACATGGCGTTCTTGACTTCGTCCTTCGTGTCGTTCCAGAGCTGCACGACCTGCTTGTAGCGCTCTTCTTCGGTCATGAAGCCGAACTCGAAGTTCTGCTCGATTTCCGCCACCTTGGCGTCGGCTTCGGCCAGAATCTCGGTCTTGGCGGGCGGAATCACGATGTCGTCAATGCCGATCGTGATGCCCGAGGTCGTGGAGAGCTTGAAGCCCGCGTCCTTCAGGCCGTCCAGCAGGCCAGCGGTGGCCTCGATCCCGAGGTGCTTGAAGCACGCCATGACCATGTCCTTGAGGTGGTCTTTCTCGTACGCCGTTTCCAGATTCACGAGGGTATCCACCAGGCTGGCCTGGTGCCCCAGGGCTTCCTGCACGATGCGGCGGAACATCACGCGGCCCGCACTGGTGTCGTAGGTCACGCCGTTGAGGCGAATCCGGACGTGGTCCTGATGGTCGATCTCACCGCGCTCGACAGCCATGATGGCCTCGTCGGGCGTCGAGAAGACGTACTTCAGGCGGCCGGGGCTGGTGTCCTGCCCCGCCACCTTGATGGCGCTGTTCAGGGCAATCTTGCCAGCCTCAAAGGCGGCCAGCGCCTCCTGAGGGCCTGCGTACTCGCTGCCGGCACCCAGGTTGTCGGTGCGCAGCAGGGTCAGCGTGAAGATCCCGAGGATGATGTCGCGGCTGGGCTTCACGTTCGGCTCGCCGTTGGCGGGCGAGAGCAGGTTGTGGGCGCTGAGCATCTGAATGCGCGCTTCGGCCTGCGCCTGGGCGCTCAGGGGGACGTGAATCGCCATCTGGTCGCCGTCGAAGTCGGCGTTGAAGGCTTCACAGACCAGCGGGTGCAGCTGAATGCTCTGCCCTTCCACCAGCACCGGCTCAAAGGCCTGAATGCCCAGACGGTGCAGGGTCGGCGCGCGGTTGAGCAGCACGACCTTGTCTTCAATCACTTCTTCCAGGGCGTCCCACACGCTGTCGCGGGTGTCGCGGTAACGCTCCAGCATCTTGCGGGCCTGCTTGATGTTGGTGACTTCGCCCTTCTCTTCAAGCACCTTGAACAAGAAGGGCTTGAAGAGTTCCAGCGCCATGCGCTTGGGCACCCCGCACTGGTGCAGCTTGAGCTGCGGGCCCACCACGATCACCGAGCGGCCCGAGTAGTCCACGCGCTTGCCGAGCAGGTTCTGGCGGAAGCGGCCCTGCTTGCCGCCCAGCAGGTCAGTCAGGGAACGCAGGCTGCGGTCAGAGCCGGGGTTGGTCACAGGGCTGCCCCGGCGGCCGTTGTCGATCAGCGCGTCTACGGCTTCTTGCAGCATGCGCTTCTCGTTGCGGATGATCATGTCCGGCGCACCCTGACCCATCAACTTCTTGAGACGGTTGTTGCGGTTGATCAGGCGGCGGTACAGGTCGTTCAGGTCCGAGGTCGCAAAGCGGCCCCCGTCCACCTGCACCATCGGGCGCAGGTCAGGCGGCATGACGGGAACGGTGTTCAGGATCATCCAGCTGGGGTGGTTGCCGCTGCGCTTGAATGCGCGGGTCACTTCCAGGCGCTTGCGGGCCTTGGCGCGCTTGTGGCGCGAGCTGTCTTTCATCATCTCGTTCAGCTCGGCTTCCAGGATGTCCAGGTCCAGGTCGTCCAGCAGTTCCTTGACCGCTTCGGCGCCCATCTTGGCCTCGAAGTCGTAGGACTCGATGACGCGCACCTGCTTGCGCACGAGGTCAATCTCGATGCGGCCCGAGATGTCGCTGCGCAGTTCGCCGCTGTCGGCCAGTTCGTCGCCCGGCTCCACGCGGTCCCCGTTGACGACCAGGGGCTCATCCTCGTAGGTGTACACCTTGGCCTTGGAGACGATGATGCTGGCGGGGTTGTGCAGCGTAATGACGCCGTCGGCATCGGCCGTGATCTGCTCTTCCACGTCAATAGCACCGATGACCCGCTGGCCCTTCTTGACCTCGCTGCCGTCGCCGACCAGCACGTGCATGGTGGGGTTGATGGGGTACTCGGCGCGGCGGGTCCAATGGGCCTTGACGGCCACGTCGCCCTTCTTCTTGGGGAAGGTGACGCCAGATAAGCGGCTGTCGCGGCTCACGCGCAGGCGGGTGCCGGCCGAGGCGTCGGCCAGCACGGCGCCGGCCTCAACGATCTCGCCGTGGACAACCTGCACGTTCAGGCCGTGGGGCACGTACACGCGGGCCAGGACTTCTCCGCTGGGGGTGCCTTCCTCGTCCACGCCTTCACGCAGCTCGACCATCACGGAGTCTTCGCCCAGTTCGTGCAGCACGATGGTGCCGTCTACCGGGGCCGTGATCTGCACGTCACTTTCCAGCTCGGCCAGAATCTCACCGGCACGGAAGGTGTCCTGTTCCACCAGCGCTTCGGTCGGCAGCGGTAGGGTCGCTTCGACTTCCTCGGCGTAGGCGATCAGGGCGCGGCGGGGGAAGCGGTACTGGGCCAGGCCGTCCATCTTGGAGACCACGTTGCCGCCCAGAATCTGCCCGCGCGTCACGTACTCGCCGTCCCGAATCTCGGCTTCTACGCCGCCCGTCAGCGAGTAGGTTTCCTGACGGCCAAAGCGCAGTTCACGGTACTCGTCGTCGCTCAGCAGTTCGCCGCGCTTGAGGGGGCGGCCGTCTTTCTGAGCGTTGCGGGGATCGGTGACCAGGAAGGAGCTGAAGTACAGCACCTTTTCCAGCTGGCCGGCGGACAGGTCCAGCAGCGTGCCGATCTTGCTGGGCGTGTCCTTGACGTACCAGATGTGGGCGGCGGGGGTCGCCAGGTCAATGTGACCCATGCGGTAGCGGCGCACCTTGGAGGAGGTGACTTCCACGCCGCAGCGCTCGCAGACCTTACCTTCGTAGCGCTGGCGCTTGTATTTGCCGCAGGCACACTCGTAGTCCTTCTGGGGTCCAAAGATGCGCTCGTCAAAGAGGCCTTCGCGCTCGGGCTTGAGGGTGCGGTAGTTGATGGTTTCGGGCTTTTCGACCTCGCCGAAGCTCCACTCGCGGATCTTTTCCGGGCTGGCAATGGCGATACGGACTTTGTTGAAATCTTTCATTCAGACTCCTGTAGAAGAGGGCTGACTTGCTTGTTGATGCTCTTCCCCCTTGAGGGGGAGGCTGGGTGGGGGTGGGACACGGCGGGCCCGCTCCACCCCCTCTGTCCCTGCGGGACATCTCCCTCCTGAAGGGGGAGAGGGAAGGGCAGCGCCTTAGCGCTTGGGCATCATCCCTTCGAAGATGTCCACGGCGCGGTCACCGTTGTCGAGGACTTCCACGTCTAGGCCCAGCGAGTGCAGCTCCTTGACGAGCACCTTGAAGGACTCGGGGATGGTGCTGCCCGACACTTCCTCGCCCTTGACGATGCTCTGGTAGGCGGCGTCACGGCCGTCAATATCGTCGGACTTGATGGTCAGCATTTCTTGCAGGGTGTGCGCGGCGCCGTAGGCTTCCAGCGCCCACACTTCCATTTCCCCGAAGCGCTGACCGCCGAACTGCGCCTTGCCGCCCAGCGGCTGCTGGGTGATGAGGCTGTACGGGCCCGTGGAGCGCGCGTGCAGCTTGTCTTCCACCATGTGGTACAGCTTCATGACGTACATGGTGCCGACCACCACGGGGCCACTGATGGGCTCGCCGGTGCGGCCGTCGTACAGCACGCTCTTACCGGTGCGGCTCAGTTCCATCTGCGACTTCTCGTAGTCGCCCTGGGTGTCGGTGATGACCCCCAGTTTGGCGGCGCGGTCCAGCACTTCCTGCTCGCGCTTGTCGAGTTCCAGGCCGTCGTCCTTGTTCTTCTGGATACGCTCGGCGGCGGCCACTTCCAGCATTTCCTTGATGGTCGCTTCGGTCACCGAGTCGAACACCGGGGTCTCGAACTTCTGGCCGGTCAGGCGCGCCACTTCACCCAGGTGGGTTTCCAGAATCTGGCCCAGGTTCATGCGGCTGGGCACGCCCAGCGGGTTAAACACCAAGTCCACGGGCGTGCCGTCTTCCAGGTAAGGCATGTCTTCCGGGGCCATGATCTTAGAGACCACGCCCTTGTTGCCGTGGCGGTTGGCGACCTTGTCCCCCACCTGCAGCTGGCGCTTCTGCGCCACGTACACGCGCACCATCTCACGCACGCCGGGCTTCAGATCCACGCCTTCGTCGCCGCGGCGGAAGCGCACAGTCTTCACCACGATCCCGCCCTGACCGGACTGCACGCGCAGCGAGGTGTCCTTCACTTCGCGGGCTTTCTCACCGAAGATCGAGCGCAGCAGTCTCTCTTCGGGGGTAGGCTCAGACTCGCCCTTGAAGGAGGTCTTGCCGACCAGAATGTCGCCCGGCTTGACTTCCGCGCCCACGCGCACGATGCCGTCCTCGTCCAGGTCGCGCAGCGCAGCTTCACTGAGGCCCGGAATGTCGCGGGTGATCTTTTCCGGCCCCAGCTTGGTGTCGCGGGCTTCGATCTCGTCCTTTTCAATGTGGACCGAGGTGTAGAAGTCCTTGCGCACCAGGCCTTCGGAGATGCAGATGGCGTCTTCGAAGTTGAAGCCGTCAAACGGCATGATGGCAATGGTGATGTTCTGGCCCAGCGCCAGGCGGCCCAAGTCAGAGGCAGGGCCGTCGGCAATCACTTGCCCGGCGGTCACGGTGTCGCCAATGTCCACGATGGGGTGCTGGTCGAGGTTGGTGCCCTGGTTGGAGCGGGTAAAGCGCACGAGTTCAAAGGTGCGCACGTTGCCCTGGTTCATGCCAGCGGCGGGGGCGTCCTCGGTCAGGGTCACCTGAATCACACGGGCGTCCACGTAGGTCACGCGGCCCGTCACGTCACTGACGACGCTGGTGCCGCTGTCGGTCACCACGCGGCGCTCCACGCCCGTGCCCACGGCGGGGCTGTCGGCGCGCACGAGCGGCACGGCCTGCGACTGCATGTTCGATCCCATCAGCGCGCGGTTGGCGTCGTCGTGCTCCAGGAAGGGAATCAGCGACGTGTTGATGGACACGATCTGCTTGGGTGACACGTCCATGTAATCGACTTCTTCAGGCGTGTACCAGAGGGGATCGCCCTTGCGGCGGGCCAGCACGCGCTCGTCGCTGAAGGTGCCGTCACTGTTCAGGGGGCTGTTCGCCTGCGCCACGGTGTACCGGTCTTCAATGTCGGCGGTCATGTAGACCACGTCGTCGGAGACCTGGCCGCCCGCCACCTTGCGGTAAGGCGCCTCGATAAAGCCTAGGTCGTTCACCTTGGCGTACGAGGCCAGCGAGGAGATCAGGCCGATGTTGGCGCCTTCGGGCGTTTCAATCGGACAGATGCGCCCGTAGTGCGTGCGGTGCACATCGCGGACATCGAAGCCGGCGCGCTCGCGGGTCAGGCCGCCTGGCCCCAGGGCCGAAATGCGGCGCTTGTGGCGCAGGTCCGACAGGGGGTTGGTCTGGTCCTTGAACTGCGAGAGCTGGCTGCGCCCGAAGAACTCGCGCATGGCCGCCACGATGGGGCGGTTGTTCACCAGTTTGGTGGGGGTCGCGGCGTCGGGGTTGCCCAGCAGCATGCGCTCACGCACGCCGCGCGCCATGCGGCCCATGCCCACGCGCAGCTGGTCGGCCAGCAGTTCGCCCACGGTCCGCACGCGGCGGTTACCGAGGTGGTCAATGTCGTCCTCGCCCACGGGCACGTCGGTCAGCACGCCGTCGGCGTCGGCCATGCCCACGGTCTCACGGCCGTACTGCAGCGCCATCAGGTAACGGATGGTGTCCACCAGGCCCGCGTCACTGAACTTGCCGTCCTGGAAGGTCAGCAGGGTGCGCTCGGGGCGGTTCACGCCCAGCTTGGTGTTCATCTTGAAGCGGCCGGGCTCGCCCAGGTCGTAGCGGCGGGGGTCGGCCAGCAGGCCGTACAGGTACTGAATGGCCTTGTCGCGCTTGGGCGGATCGCCGGGACGCAGCACCGTGAACAGGCGCAGCAGGGCCTCGTCGGCCCCCATGCCCGCGCTCTTGTCTTCGGGCAGTTCCATGTCGGGCTCGAATTCTGTGAACAGCGACTTCAGAGAAGCGTCGTCGTAGCCCAGCACGCGCAGCAGCATCGCCACGGGGAACTTGCGCTTGTTCACTTTCATTTCCAGAATGCCGCCCGCAAACTCCAGTTCAATCCAGGGGCCGCGCTTGGGCATGGGGATGATGGCGCCCGTGTACATCTTCTTGATGCCCTTGTAGGAGCTGGTGAAGTACACGCCGGGGGAGCGGTGAATCTGCGAAATAATGACGCGGTCGGCGCCGTTGATGACGAAAGAACCGTCCTCGGTCATCAGCGGCAGGTCGCCCAGGAACACCTGGTCTTCCTTGATGAGGCCGCTGTCTTTGTGAATCAGCTGGAGTTTGGCGTACATGGGCGCCTGGTAGGTCACGTCCTTTTCACGGCACTCTTCGGGCGTGTAGGGCGGCTCGCCCAGACGGTACTCCAGGAAGTCCAGCACCAGGCCTGTGGAGCGGCCCTTCTCGGTCTCGTCAATGGGAAAGACTTCCTTGAAGGCGCTTTGCAGCCCTGTGTAGTCACGGGCATCCGGCGCCCGGTCTTCTTGCAGGAAGGCCCGGAAGGAATTCACCTGAATCTCGGTCAGGTTGGGGAGCGGAATCACGTCCGCAATATCACCAAACCGCTCAATGCGCGGCCCTTTGTTCTTCAAACTCATATCCACCTCGGGGGCACCCTGGGATCACTGCGGCCTCTCTCGGGGCATGAAAAGGCGCAGCTGGGACGCGCAGCCTCTGACAGCCGCGTTCCCATTCGTTGTGCTTAGCTTTGCCGAGCCGCTTCTCGCAAAGAACTCCTGCCCGACCCATCATGGTCAGCACAGAAGAGTCTACACCTGTGCGGGCAGTGCAGTCAAACGGCGCGCGAAAGCGGCCTCTGGAAGAAGCTGTGACGGGCAGTTTGCCGAACAGGCAGGGGCGCCGTCAAGTCCAGTTCTTCATGAAAAGCGGGCAAACCTGCGGCGGCAGCCCACTGCGGCGCTTTAGCATAGGCGGGTGGACGCCCTGCAACCCTACCTTCCTCTGATCTACAACGTCCTGCGCGCCCTGGCGGTAGTTGGCCTCATCCATGCGGTGGTCACGCGGCAGCAGGTGTACTGGATCGTCATGCTGGTGTTTGGAGCGCTGTTTGGCGGCCTGTTTGGGCTGGCGTTTGCGGCCGTGTACACCTTCATGGTGCTTATCCCGGCGCTCAGGGGGAGTAGCCGCGTGGCGGGTCAGGCCGTGGCGCGCGGGGTAGAGGCGCTCAAACCCCTGGACCTGCGCATCCTCGAAGCCCAGGCCGACCTGGCCGAGAGCGACACCTTGCAGCGGCGTGCGGATCTGGCGGCCTTGCAAGCCCGCGCAGGGCGGCCCGATGAGGCGCAGGTCACCTTGCAGCCGCTGCTGAGTGGCATCTACGCCGACGACCCGGTGGTGCTGCTGACGAGCGCCGAACTGGACCTGGTGCGGAACCAGCCTGCGCCCGCCGAGGAAAAACTGCAGCGGGTGGACCTGAAAGCCAGCGCCGCCACGCGCACCCGTACCCTGACCCTGCTGGCCCAGGCGCAGGACGCCCAGGGGCATTCGGAAGCCGACGCAACCTACCGGGAGGCTATGACGGCCGCCACCACGGAAGAACCCCGCGCCCGCTACGCCGCCTACCTGCTGAGGCAGGGCAGGGGAGATGAGGCCCGTGCTCTGCTGGACGCCCTGGAGAAGACCGAGCGCCGAGCCACGGCTCTGTACCGCCGTCAAGAGCGGGAGTGGTTTCAGCAGGGACGCGATCTGAGAAAAGAATTGAAGTGAGCGTGATGCGGTTTTCTCGCTGGGTCTGACGGTCGGCTGAGCAGCTGACTCAAGTTTGCGTCAGATCAGACGGTAAGAGCCGTTGGGGGCTTCCTAGGGCTGGGTGGCGTGCAGTTCTGCGGCGGTCTGTGAGGTCTGGCAGCTAGAAAATTTGATCTCGCGGCCCGTGAATCGTTCGCAGAACACGGCTTGGTTATCGCGGTCTGGTGGTGACTGTGAAGAGTCTCTTCCAGCGTTGGCTCCATCCAGTTTGTGCGGGACTGAGGGAACAGGGGGAGGATTGTACGCTCCTGCCCACACTGTGGTCGCCCCAATCTCCTGTTTCTCGCCGGTTGGATGAATGACTGAGGCTGAAAGCTGTTGGTGAGGTCCGGGCGAAGACGCTCTGGGCCACCTGAGGTTCGGTGGCTTCCTCTGCATCCTCCTGCGCCAATGTGGTTTAAGCCAATTATATTACCCGGAAGATATTGCGGTCTGATATTTCATCCGGGTAATATGCATCTATGTCAGAAGCCCCGACCTACAGCGCCTTTTTGGGCGCCCGCCGCCTGGCCACTGGGCCACTACACGACACCCTCACCGCCGTTAAGACGGCCCTAGACGCCCTGACTGGTCCCCGTACCCAACCGCTGATCGTCTTTAACGATGAAACGGGCCGCCCCGCCGACTTTGACTGGCGCGGCACTCTGGAGGAGGTGCTGGCCCGTCATGCGCCAGCGCCGTCCAGAACCGGTCCAGGTCGCCCGAAGCTGGGCGTGGTGTCGCGGGAGGTCAGCCTGCTGCCCCGGCACTGGGACTGGCTGGAAAGTCACCCGAACGGCGCCTCGGCCGCGCTGCGCCGCCTGATTGATGAGGCCCGCAAAGCCGACCCCGAAGGCGAGCGCCGCCGCGTGGCCAGTCTGGCGGCCGACCGCTTTCTGACCGTGATGGCCGGCGACCTGCCGGGCGCCGAGGACGCCAGCCGCGCCCTCTACGCCGCTGAGCGGGGGGCGTTTGAGGCAGTGCTGGCCCCCTGGCCCGAAGACATTCGGTTGCACGCGCTGTATCTGGCGGCCCCCGCATTCGGTCAAGCTCAATGACAGAAGCCTCCCCACGCCGTTACCGTGGGTTCACGCCCCGCATGGGCGTCTACCGGATCACGCATCTGCCGTCTGGCCGCACCTTGCTGGGCAGCAGCGTGCATGTCGAAGGCCTGCTCAACCGCATTCGCTTTCAGCTGGAACTGGGAGGGCACCGTCACGCCCAGATGCAGCGGGACTGGGCAGCGGATGGCCCGGCACAGTTCCGCTTCGAGGTGCTTGACGACCTTCAGCCCCAGCATCCCGGCGACGAGCCGCTGGACGACCTCAAGGAGTTGCTTGCGTTATGGGAAGAGAAACTGAACCTTCCGGCGGGCCAGCGGTACTGACCCTGGCCCCAGATCTGACGGCCGCCCAGCTGGAGCAGCTGGCTGAAACAGCAGAGAAGCCGACCCGCGCCCTGATTGCCGCCCATCCCAACACCCCGCCGGCCCTGCTGGAGAGGCTGGCGGCGGACCACCCCGCCGAGGTGCTGGGGAACCCGGCCCTGCCGCTGCTGCGCCTGGCCCATCCCCGGCTGCTGCTGGACGTGCCCCTGCATGTCCTGCTGAGGCTGCTGGCACAACTGGACGCCCCGGCGTGGCTGCTGCGGCACGCGCTCATTGCTTCCGCTATAGAAATTCAGGCGGCGGCGGCGGCGCACCCTGCCCTAAACGAACGGCAGGTCGAGTGGCTGGCGCGTCACCCTGCCTGGCAGGTGCGCGCCCGCATTGCGGCCCGGCCAGAGCTGTCGGCCCGCTGGATAGAGCATCTGGCGGCTGACGCCGACTACGGGGTGCGGATGTACATCGCCTCGCGCGCCAACCTGCCGGCCCCCGTGGCGGGGCAACTGGCCGCTGACCCGTCGCCCTTCGTGCGGCAGGTCCTGGCGCGTGCTCAGCAGACCGCGCTGGCGGTGTGGCTGGTGACGCTCTGTGCGCTGCCGTGGGGGTAGCTGTGAACCGTGAGGCCGCTGCTCAAGCAGAGGCTGTGGGGGCAGATTTGCCCGCCTGAAACCAACAGGAAAGGCTTCTCGCCTTCTAGAAACGAAAAACCCCCAGCCGCTGGGGCTGGGGGCTGCACACCCGGTTGGGGCAGGATTTACTTGAGTTCGACCTTGGCGCCAGCGGCTTCCAGCTGGGCCTTGATCTTCTCGGCGTCGTCCTTGCTCGCGCCTTCTTTCAGCACGCCGCCCTTCTCGCTCATGTCCTTGGCTTCCTTCAGACCCAGGCCGGTGATGGCGCGGATTTCCTTAATGACGTTGATCTTGCTCGCGCCGGCGTCCACCAGCACCACGTCAAATTCGGTCTTCTCTTCCACGGCGGCAGCGGGGCCAGCAGCGGGGCCAGAGGCCACAGCGGCGGTCACGCCCCAGGTTTCTTTCAGGCCGTCAATCAGGTCGGCGAGTTCCATGATGGTGAGCTGGCCGAGTTGGTCAATAAGCGCTTGTTTGTCGTAAGCCATGATGTATTCCTCCGGAGGATGAAGTTGGGGGCGCCCCGGTCAGGGGGCAAGGCCGGTGCGTTAAGCGCCCTGGCCTTCGAGTTTTTCTTTATACGCTTCGAGGATGCCCACGAAGTTGCTGAGGTGGGCGCTGAGGACGCCGACCAGTTCGCCCTGCAGGCTCTGCTTGCTGCCCAGGCTGGCCAGACGCTCGACGACTTTCACGTCAACGCGGTTGCCTTCAACAAAGCCGGCCTTCACGGCAGGGATGCCCTTGTCGTTGCCTTTGGCAGCGTCGCTGAGGGCCTTGGCCACCCCGGCGGGGTCGTCCTGGGCCACCACGATGGCGCTGGGACCCTTGAGGGCGTCGCTGAAATCGCGGCCGCTGCCCTGCAGGGCCAGGTGAATCAGGGTGTTCTTGGCAACAATCAGCTGCCCACCCTTCTCGCGGATGTCTTTGCGCAGTTTGCTCAGCTGACCGGCGGTCAGGCCCTGGTAATCAACCACGTAAAACGAGTCGATGCCCGAGAGGCTGCCCGTCAGGGCGCTAAGGGTCTGCTGGTTCTTTTCGTTCGCCACGCAGTACCTCCTTGGTGGGAACGAGTCCAGGTGCACGGTCGCGCCCCTGGCAACTCGGCGGGCTGTTTAAACCTGGCAAGGGTCCCCGCTGTCTTTGGTGCCGGAATGAAAACGGATTGGGGAGGTGCGAAAGCGCACCGGGGTGCCAAAAAAGAGGGTGATGGTTGCCAGTTGATGGTTTTTCTATCAACCTTCGGCCATCACCGCGCCGCTTAGGCGCTGCCGCCGCTCAGGGCCAGCTCGATGCTGGGGCCCATCGTGGTGGTCAGGAACGCGCTGCGCAGGAACACGCCTTTGGCGCTGCCGGGCTTGGCGGCCTCCAGCGCACCGATCAGCGCGCTGTAGTTGGCGCTGAGGTTGCTGGGGTCGAAGCTGGCCTTGCCAATCGGCGCGTGCACCACGCCGGTCTTGTCGTTGCGGAATTCGATGCGGCCGGCCTTGAGGCCGCGCACCATGCCGGTCACGTCGGGGCCGACGGTGCCGCTCTTGGGGTTGGGCAGCAGGCCGCGCGGCCCGAGCAGACGGGCGAGCTTCTGACCCACCTGGGCCATCATGTCGGGGGTCGCCACGACAGCGTCAAAGTCCATAAAGCCGCCGGCGATCCGCTCGATCAGGTCCTCGCTGCCGACGACATCGGCGCCCGCCGCTTCAGCAGCCTGCACGTTGTCGCCCTTGGTGATCACGGCCACGCGCACGCTGCGGCCGGTGCCGTGAGGCAGAGCCACGGTGCCGCGCACGTTCTGGTCGCTCTTGCGGGGGTCAATGCCCAAACGGAAGTGCACTTCCACGGTCTCGTCGAACTTCGCCGTGGCGATGTCCTTGACCAGCGCGGCGGCTTCGTCGATGGTGTACTGCTTGTTGCGGTCCACTTTGGCCGCCAGCGCTTCGTAGCGCTTGCCACGCTTAGGCATTGGGGGCCCCCTCGATGGTCACGCCCATGGAGCGGGCGGTGCCAGCCACGGTGTTGGCGGCGGCTTCAACGCTGCCCGCGTTCAGGTCGGGCATCTTGGTCTTGGCGATTTCCAGAACCTGGTCCCAGTTGAGCTTGCCGACCTTGGCCTTGTTGGGGGTCGCGCTGCCCTTTTGCAGGCCGGCGGCCTTGCGAATCAGGTAGCTCATGGGAGGGGTCTTGGTGATGAAGGTAAACGAGCGGTCGGCGTAGATGGTGATCTCGACGGGGATGATCGCGTCACCCTTGTCGGCCGTCTGCGCGTTGAACGCCTTCGTGAACTCCATGATGTTCGCGCCGTACTGACCCAGCGCGGGACCCACGGGGGGGGCCGGGGTGGCCTTGCCCGCCGGGAGTTGCAGTTTGACTAAGCCTGCGACTTTCTTCATTGAGATTCCTCCTTAGCTCCCCCGCGCCTGGCCTGGGCCCGGCTGGGGTGCTGACGCTAAGTTCTGTGCCGTTCGCCTCTAGGGGCAGAACAAGACAGCAACTTTTCTACTTTACCTGTCCGCCGCCTGTTTGCCAAGCGGCCGGGGCAGATGTGGCGACCTGGCCAGTGTTACTTGGCCACCTGACTGAAGTCGAGTTCGACCGGCGTCTCGCGGCCAAAGATGCTGACGAGCACCTTGACCTTCGACTGCGGAATGTTGACCTCGCTGATGAGGCCGCTAAAGTCCGCAAAGGGACCGCCGGTCACGCGCACCATGTCGCCTGCCTTGAAGTCCACCTTGACGCGGGGCGCCTCGGCCGCCACCGGCTGGGCGGCGACGCCCACCGAGGCGAGCAGGCGCTGCACTTCGTCAAACGACAGTGGGACGGGGCGGGTGGCGGTGCCCACGAAGCCGGTCACGCCGTTCGTGCCGCGCACCACTTCCCATGACTCGCCCAGTTCGCCGGGAGCGTCGTCATCTTCCACGTCCATCTGCACGAAGACGTAGCCGGGAAACAGCTTGCGCGTGACCTCGACCTTCTTGCCGCCTTCCTGAAGTTCGACAGCCTTTTCTTCAGGCTGAATGACCTGGAAGATTTTCGTGCCGCGCATGCCCAGTTTGGTCGCACGCTCCATAAGGTGCTGCTCGACGCGGTCTTCCTGACCCACGTAGGTATGCACGGCGTACCACTCGATACTCATGGCAGCACCAGCTGAATCAGGTTTCTGAACACGAAGTCCATGGCATAGACGATCAGGGTCAGGGCCACGACGAAAATCAGCACGGCCTGCGTGCCTTCGAGCACCTGCGCCCGGCTGGGCCACGAGACCCGCGAGAGTTCAGCGCGCGAATCCCGGAAGTACTGAATCAAGTTCATGCGTTCACCTGCGACAAGACGAGAGGAAAGGTGGGCCGCCTGCGCCGGGGCTGAAGCCCGGCGGCGGGCATCAGACCTTCTTCTCTTTGAAGACCACGTGCTTTTTGGCCACGGGGTCGTACTTGCGCAGTTCCATCTTGGCCTGCGTGTTGCGGCGGTTCTTGGTGGTCGTGTAGTAAAAGCCGGTGCCGGCGCTGCTTTCCATTTTCACGATGATACGGGGGCCGTCTTTCGCCATGAGCTGCTCCTTCGCAAACGGCCCCGCGGGGGGGCCCTCTGCTCCCAGCGTCCCTGAGTGGGCGGGGCCGTCAACGGGTGTGTCTGGCACGCTGGTAAAAGCCCGCCTTGGGGCGGGCAACATTCGAATTATAGGCAAGCGGGCGGCAGGTGTCTACCAGCGGGGCAGGCCTGTGGGAAAACCGTCGATACTCAGCGTGTTTTTGCGCTCCCGGTACGCGGTGAGGTCCTCGGGGGTCTGGCGCTCTGCCCAGCGGTTGAGGTCCTCGCGTTGGCCTTCTATAGTCATCAGGGGCACAGCCATTCCGCAGGAGGTCTGCACGAGGTCTACCTCAAGCACAAAGAGTTGCCGCGTGCCTGGCAAGGCAGGAAAGAGGGCCAACAGTTCGTCCCAGCCGTCGTCCCCCGGCTGGAGCATCTGTGCCTGCCCATACAGCCGCAAGATCAGCGGTGGTCCCTGAAACGCGCAGAACATCAGAGTCATACGCGGGTTTTGCAGAAGGTGCGCCGCCGTTTCGTTGCCGCTGCCGGTCACGTTGAGCCAGACCACCTGGGTTGGCCCCAGCACCCGCAGGCTGTCGAGGCCCTTGGGCGAGACGTTCACCCGCCCGTCTGGCGCAGCCGTCCCCACGAAAAAGAGAGGCTGCGCTTCTATAAAGGCGCGCAGATGGTCACTGATGGCCGGCAGTTGCTTTGCCATACCGCAGGGTACAGGGCATCAAAAAAAGAGGCCCCGCGAAGGGGCCTCTTCAAGTACTAGGGTCTTATTCGATGACTTTGGCAACGACGCCGGCGCCGACGGTGCGGCCACCTTCGCGGATGGCGAAGCGCAGGCCTTCTTCCATGGCGATGGGCTTAATCAGTTCCACGATGAACGTGATGTTGTCGCCCGGCATCACCATTTCCACGCCCTCAGGCAGTTCCACCACACCGGTCACGTCCGTCGTGCGGAAGTAGAACTGGGGACGGTACCCGCCGAAGAACGCGCTGTGACGCCCGCCTTCGTCCTTCGAGAGCACGTACACGCTG